>JBDTRV010000244.1:0-4961 GCA_039931475.1 Burkholderiales bacterium
AGTTGTTCAAGATCATTCCGGACAACAGCTTCGGCTGGGTCATCGGCGCGGTGGGAGGAGCGGCGATCTACACGTTGATGATGAAGAGAGCCGGGCGCACTTAGGGAGCCTCAACGGATTATTGGTATAGAGTATGTAGCTGAAAATGACCGCTGGACGAGCGATAGCAGGCATTTTCGATCGAAAAAATAGGGTGATCGATCGGATCGGGCGCGCTGGAATCGCGAGGTGGCCGGGGAGCAGATCTGGCAACCGGTTTCGCGCGGCGCCGAATCACCGTGCCGGGTCTTGCCGGAACTGACCGGCGAAGCGCGCGAGCGGCCAACCGCGGTTTCCAGGTTCACCCCGCCAAATCGCAACCCACCAACTCCAGCGACCACGGCGTCTTGCGCCAGGCATTCGCCTCTTCGCGCAGCAGATACGCCGACTGCGGCCAGGCGTCGGCCCAGCCCGGCGGGCAACTGAGCACGAAGGCCCGCGCGTCCTTCGGTGCGGGCGCCAGTTGCAGGCCCTTGTAATCCGGATCGCGCCGCGCGTGACACAAGGTCGACGCGAGCCTCAAACAAAGCAGTTGCTGCACGAACACCGGGTCGGACAGGTCCAGATCCAGCTTCTTGAGCTTGCCGCGCTGGCCCAGCACCAGTTGCGACAGCAGCCGCAACTCCGGCAGCGCGAAGCCTGGCACCTCGGCGTGCTGCAGGATGTAGGCGCCGTGCTTGTGGTGGTAGTTGTGCGAGATGTGGCAGCCAATCTCGTGCAGTTGCGCGGCCCACTTCACCTTGCGCGTGAACCGTTCCAGTTGCTGCGCCGCGCTGCCAGCCTCGGCCGGAGCCGGGTCCTTGGCGACGGCCAGCGCCTGACTGAACAACTGCCCGAACAGATGTTGCGCGACCTTCGTCACCCGCTTGCCGTGCGCCGTGTCCACGCCAAAACGCGCGGCCATGCGCTCGACCGAGGCCGAACGCAAATCGGTCTCTTCCTGCTCGCGCTCGACCAGGTCGTACAGCACGCCGTGGCGCAAGGCGCCGTCGGCCGCGTGCATTTCCTCGATGTCGAGCAGATCGAACACGGCCGTGAGAACGGTGAGGCCGCCGCCGATCACCGCGCGCCGGTCGTCCTTCATGCCTTCGATCTTCAATTTGTCGGCGCTGCCGGCCTTGAGCAGACGCTCCTTGAGCCAGGCGAGGCCCTCGCGCGTGACGATGCCGGGAGGCCGGCCGGCCGCAGCGAGCACGTCGCCGACGGCCGCGATCGTGCCGGACGCGCCATAGGCCACGTCCCAGTTGGCGCGCGCGTAGGTGGTGAGGGCTTCGTCTAAAACCGCGCGCGCGGCGATCGCGGCCGACTCGAACGCCTTGGCCGTGAACTGCCCGTTCTCGAAATAGCGCATCGACCACGACACGCTGCCCAGCCGATACGACTCCATCACCTGCGCGTCGAAGCCATGGCCTAGGATCATCTCGGTCGAGCGCCCGCCGATGTCCACCACCAGCCGTCGCTCCGTCGTCGAGGTGTCGGTGGCCGGAAGCGTCCGCACCACGCCCTGATAGATCAGCCGCGCCTCTTCACGGCCGGAGATCACGTCGATCGGAAAGCCGAGGATCTTGCGCGCCTGGGCAATGAATTCATCGCGGTTCTTCGCCTCGCGCAAAGTCTGCGTCGCCACCGCGCGCACCTGCGACTTGCGGCAGCCCGACAGCCGCTCGCCAAAGCGGGCCAGGCAATCCCAGCCGCGCTGCATCGCCTCGGGCGTGAGGTTGCGCGATTCGTCCAGCCCGTTGCCCTGGCGCACCGTTTCTTTCAGGTATTCGACCCGGCGGATATGCCCATGGTCGAGCTGGCCGATTTCGAGCCGGAAGCTGTTCGATCCCAGATCGAGAGCGACGAGGCGGGTGCCGTTTTGCATGGTGGTGGGGTGGTTGTGATGAGTGAGGGCGGGTTGCCTGCCGATCAGGCGCCGGGCGGTGAAGCTCGGGCGCGATTCGGGCCGCCGGTGTGGATGGAACCGAGTTTAGAGCGTTGGCGCGCACAGCCAGCGGCGATTGGCGCACGGGCAGGAAGCGCTCAAATTGGGTCGCAACTGGCCGCGTCGCCGGGGTTGCCCGCCGCGTGGCGGAACGAAGAAGAAAGAACAGAAATGAGTTTGGCGAAGGTAGACAATGACCTGCCTCTTTCCATTGGATTCGACGCGGACTGGTTGCCTCGCAAGCGGCCTCGATGGCTTACCTGGCGAAGACGCGCTCTGCATGACAGGCTTCGCCAATCGCTCCCGAATCGATAGCTGAAAAGCCATATTGGGCGAGCGCACAAGCTGCTTTTTGGTCAGAAATTGCGCACTGGTGCAGCGAGATCCGGCGCGCCATGACGCCGTGATGCCAGGACGCTTTCGTGACCGCTGGCGCCGCGTGTCACAAAACTGTCATGCAGCCGAACTAAAGTGCGTGAACTCCTGCCCGGTTCCACTCACTTCGTTCCAAGGACAGATTCGATGACTTCAGCTTTTTCGACCAGATGCTTCCTGTTCGCGTCGGCGGCCGCGCTCGGCTTCGCGGGTAGCGCGACGGCAGCCGAGAACATCACCGGCGCGGGCGCGAGCTTTCCGGCGCCGCTTTATTCCAAGTGGGCGTCCGAGTACAACAAGGCCACTGGGGACAGGGTCAACTACCAGTCGATCGGCTCCGGCGCCGGCATCAAGCAGATCACGGCACAGACGGTGGATTTTGGCGCGTCCGACATGCCGCTGAAAGACGAGGAACTGAAGGAAAAAGGCCTGCTGCAATTTCCCACGGTGATCGGCGGCGTGGTGCCAGTGGTGAACATCGCGGGCATCAAGCCGGGGGAATTGAAGCTCAACGGCCAGGTGCTCGGCGACATCTATCTGGGCAAGATCACCAAGTGGAACGACCCGGCGATCGTCGCGCTGAACGGCGCGCTCAAGTTGCCCGACGCGGCGATCGCCCCGGTGCGGCGCGCGGATGGTTCCGGCACCACCTTCCTGTTTACCAACTACCTGTCCAAAGCCAACCCCGAGTGGAAGGAAAAGGTTGGCGACGCCACCGCGGTGAATTGGCCGACCGGCTCCGGCGGCAAGGGCAACGAGGGTGTCGCCGCGTTCGTGGGCAAGTTGCCGAACGCGGTGGGCTATGTCGAATACGCCTACGTCAAGCAGAACCGGATGAACTATGCGCAACTTCAAAATGCGGCTGGAAATTTCGTCTCGCCCGAGGACAAGTCGTTCAAGGCGGCCGCGGCCGGCGCCGAGTGGGACAAGTCGTTCTACCAGGTGCTGACGAACCAGAAGGGTGACGATGCCTGGCCGATCTCCGGCGCCACTTTCATCCTGATGCACGAGAAGCAGGAGAACCCGGAGAAAGCCGCCGCCGCGCTCAAGTTCTTCGACTGGGCGTACAAGGAAGGCGACAAGTCCGCCATCGCGCTCGACTATGTGCCGATGCCCGAGTCGGTCGAAAAGATGATCCACGAGGCGTGGGCCAGGATCAAGGGTGCCGACGGCAAGCCCGTCTTCCCGATGCCCAAGTGATCGGTTGAAGAGAAAAAACCCGGAAAAACAACCCGCAGGCCGCGTCGGCAGCGCCGTGTTCTCGGGCGGGCCGGCGTGCCTCCGGCCCTCATCTTCGGCAGCGTAGGATCGCGCCATGCGCCCTGAGCCCCCCGACGTACCCCCTTCGGAGCCGCCTTTGTCCCCTTCCATGCGCACGACCGATTCGCCCCTTCCGGCAGCGGGCGGCGGGCGCGGCCTGACGCAGCCTCCGCCGGTTAAACGCCCGCGCACCGGCGCCAAGACCGACTGGTTGTTCGGTCTCGCCGCCAAGGGGGCGGCCGTGCTCACGCTGGCGCTGTTGATCGGCATTCTGGGGTCGCTGTTCGTCGGCGCCTGGCCCGCCATCAAGGAGTTCGGTCTCGGCTTTCTCGTCAGCAGCACCTGGGACCCGGTGCAGGACCAGTACGGCGGCTTCGTGATGATCTACGGCACCTTGGCCACCTCGGTGATCGCGCTCATCATCGCGGTGCCGGTCAGCTTCGGCATCGCGCTGTTCCTGACCGAAATGGCGCCGGGGTGGCTCAAGCGGCCGCTGGGTACCGCGATCGAGCTGCTCGCGGCGGTGCCGTCGATCGTCTACGGCATGTGGGGCCTGCTCGTGTTCGGGCCGATCCTCTCGAGCTGGGTGCAGCAGCCGCTGCAGAGACTGTTCAAGGGCGTGCCGTTGCTCGAAATGTTCGTTTCCGGCCCGCCGGTGGGCATCGGCATATTGTCGGCAGGGATCATCCTGGCGATCATGATCATTCCGTTCATCGCGGCGGTGATGCGCGACGTGTTCGAGGTCACGCCGGCGCTGCTCAAGGAATCGGCCTACGGGCTAGGTTCGACCACTTGGGAGGTCGTCTCCAAGGTCGTGTTGCCCTACACGAAATCAGGCGTCGTCGGCGGCATCATGCTCGGCCTCGGCCGCGCGTTGGGCGAGACGATGGCCGTGACGTTTGTGATCGGCAATGCGAACCAGCTCAATTCACCGTCGCTGTTCGAGGCCGCCAACAGCATCACCTCGGTCCTCGCCAACGAGTTCGCCGAAGCCGGCTCGGGGCTGCATCAGGCCTCGCTGATGTATCTGGGCCTGGTGCTGTTTTTCATCACCTTCGTGGTGCTGGCGCTGTCCAAGCTGCTGCTCGCGCAGATGAAGAAAAGCGAGGGGAAAAAGACATGAGCGCCGCGCCGGGTCGCCCCAAGCAAGCTCGCGCCCCCTTGGGGGGAAGCGAAGTACGCGAAGCGACAAGCGTGGGGGCTACGGCCGCCGCGCCGGGCCGCCCCAAGCAAGCTCGCGCCCCCTTGGGGGGAAGCGAAGTACGCGAAGCGACAAGCGTGGGGGCTACGGCCGCCGCGCCGGGCCGCCCCAAGCAAGCTCGCGCCCCCTTGGGGGGAAGCGAAGTACGCGAAGCGACAA
>JBDTRV010000245.1:0-4954 GCA_039931475.1 Burkholderiales bacterium
CGCTGAACGAACTGGAGGCGCGCTGGCCGGATCGGTTCCTCCGCGTGCACCGCGGCGCGCTGGTGGCCCGGCGCGCGGTGCGCGCGCTCGAGCGGCAGGATGGCGACGACGAGACCGAGGGCTGGGCCGTGCGGCTTGCGGGAATCGACGAATTGCTGACGGTGTCGCGCCGGCAGGTCGCGGCGGTGCGCGAAGTGCTTGCCGGGCGCTGAACGCCGCTGCACGCCGCCGCGCCTTGGTAGAAGTAGCGCCAGCCGGCGGCCACGGCGAGGGGCGGCAATAATCCCCCTTCGGCAAAAACACAAGCGCAAAGGCCACCTCATGATGGAACTGTTGACTAGCCCCGAAGCCTGGCTCGCGTTCGCGACGCTGACCGCGCTCGAGCTGGTGCTGGGCATCGACAACATCATCTTCATCTCGATCCTGGTCGACAAACTTCCGAAGGCCCGGCAGGAAGTGGCGCGCCGGCTTGGGCTCTTCATGGCCATGTTCATGCGCATCGGCCTGCTGTTGGTGCTGGCCTGGATTGTCGGCCTGGTGGCGCCGCTGTTCACCGTGTTGGGGCAGGAGATTTCTGGGCGCGACCTGATCCTGATCGTCGGCGGCCTGTTCCTGATCTACAAGAGCACCGGAGAAATCCACCAGTCGCTCGAAGGCGAGGAAGGAGTTGCGTCGAGCGCTGTGAAGGCGACCTTCAGCGCGGTGATCATCCAGATCATGCTGGTGGACATCGTGTTCTCGCTCGACTCCATCATCACCGCGGTCGGCATGGTGAGCGACGTGCGCATCATGATCGCCGCGGTGGTCGCGTCGGTCGGGCTAATGATGCTGTTCGCAAGCGGCATCGGGCGCTTCGTGTCGGACCATCCAACGATCAAGATGCTGGCGCTGTCGTTTCTGGTCGTGATCGGCGTGGTGCTGATCGCCGACGGTTTCGGCCACCACGTGCCCAAGGGCTACATCTATTTCGCAATGGCGTTTTCGCTGGGCGTCGAGATGCTCAACATCCGGTTGCGCAAGAAAAGCCCGAAGCCGGTTGAGCTTAGGGAGTCATACGCGCGTGACGACCAGAGCAAACCGCCGGTTGGCTGACGTTTTTTCAAGGTCAGCCAGTTTCGAGTCGGGCATTGTTCAGGGCGCCAGCCGTTGCCGGATCCAGCCGGCGCCGCCGGGATCGCCCGGGCCACCTGCAGGTTGGGCCTTCTCATAGCGCAGCCGATCGTGTAGCCGGCTCTTGCGCCCCTGCCAGAACTCCCACCGATCCGGCGCGAGACGAAACCCGCCCCAGTGCGGCGGCCTAGGCGGATTCAGCATGAACTTCGCGCCGTACTTCGCGGCGTTCGCTACCAGCACGCCGCGGCTTTCGATCACTTCGCTTTGCGGCGACGCCCAGGCGCCGATGCGCGAATCGAGCGGGCGGCTGGCGAAGTAGGCGTCGCTTTCGTCCGCGCTGACCTTGCCGACCATGCCCTCGATCCGCATCACGCGCTCCAGTTCGACCCAGTGAAACTGCAACGCCGCGAACGGATTGCCCGCGAGTTCGATCCCCTTGCGGCTCCGGTAGTTGGTGTAGAACACGATGCCGCGCTCGTCATAGCCCTTGATCAGCACGATCCGGGTGCTGGGCTTGAGGTCACTTGCCACGGTCGCCAATGTCATCGCATTGGGCTCGGGAACCTCCGAAGTGATGGCCTCCTTGAGCCACTGCTCGAATTGCGCGAGTGGATCAGAGTGCGATGCCTGCTCGCTGAGCTCGGCTCGCTCGTAGCTTTTGCGAAGGTCGGCGATGTTCATGGTGGGGTCCCGCTGGCGCAAGGCGCCTGTTTGCTATTGTAATGAGAGCTAACAATGACCATTGGGCAAGCGTTGACAGGCAAAAAGGTTCATAAATTCAGGCGTCGCGCTGGGCGTTCCAGGCTGGCGCGCCAGGTTTCGCGTCATGCCCGGAGCCGAAGCAGCGCTTCCCTCAGATTGACGCGCGCCTGCGCCTCGAGTAACTCAAATGCGGGTCTAGTTTTGTATAGGCGCGGCCGCGACAGAAACAGCTCGAGCAGCTCGGCGCGCTTGGCGCGGTAGACGGACGCCGGCACGGCAGCGTATTCTTCTCGCACGTCGCGCTCGTAATCCCAAAACCGCCGCGGCGGGCTGCCGAGGATTGCAAGGTCGATGTCCAGCAGCAGCGCAACGTCGGGGTTTTCGCCAGCGTCGGCCAGCGCCGAGTCGACGCCGGGACCGGCGTGGCAGGTTGCCATGATGAGGTGGTGAACGCGCCGGGAAACATCGCGTTCGGCGCCTTCCGCTTCCAGGCTGCGCACCGCCCAGACGGCACTTTTCGCTTCGTTGCTTTCGCCGTCTGGAAGATAGACGGCGTCGTGGAACCAAAGGGCGATCGCAACCTCGCCCGAATGTTCGCAATGGCCATGCCAACGCCACCAGAACGCGAGACATTCGCGCAGGTGGCGGCCGTCGTGGTAGTGACGCTGCGGCTCGGACCAGGCCCGCTCGAGTTCGCCGCGAAGCCGCGTCGGCGCTTGGGTGCCGATCGCCAGCCATGCATCCTGCCAGGTTTGCGCCAGAACGTCGTCGTCAAGGGGCGCGGGAAAACTGTGAGCGTTCATCTGGAACAACAGTACTGCAGTCGCGCGCGGCCTGTGCCTAAAGATGCGTGCGCAAGCGCCAGATTTCCGGAAACAGAACCACGTCGAGCATCTCGCGCAAATAGCTCACCCCACCGGTGCCGCCAGTGCCGCGCTTGAAGCCGATGATGCGCTCCACGGTCGTTACATGGCGAAAGCGCCAGAGTCGGAAGGCATCTTCCAGGTCGGTGAGTTCCTCGCCGAGTTGGTACAGATCCCAGTGCTGTCTCGGGTCCCGGTAGACGATGAGCCAAGCCTGCTCGACCTCGTCGCTGGGCGAATAGGGCTGGGTCCAGTCGCGGTCGATATGACTGGGTGGCAGCGCCAGCCCGCGCCGTGCGAGCAGGCGCAGCGCCTCGTCGTACAGCGACGGCGCCTCCAGCGCGGCCCGCATTTCGCCGTGCAGATCTGGTCTATGCGCATGCGGTTCGAGCATCGCGGCATTCTTGTTGCCTAAGGCGAACTCGATGCAGCGGTACTGCCAGCTTTGAAAGCCGCTCGAGCTGGCCAGGTACGGGCGGATGGCGCTGTATTCGGGCGGAGTCATCGTCGCCAGCACGTCCCAGGCGTGCACCAATTGCTCCATGATGCGGGAGACGCGCGCGAGCTTCTTGAAAGCGTCGGGCAACTCGTCGGTTGCCACCGCGCGGATCGCGGCACGCAGCTCGTGCAGCATCAGCTTCATCCACAGTTCGCTGGTTTGATGCTGGATGATGAACAGCATCTCATTGTGGTCCGGCGAAAGCGGGCGTTGCGCGTTCAGGATCGAGTCGAGCTGCAGATAGTCGCCGTAGCTCATCGACCGGCTGAAGTCGGTTTGCGGCTGGTCGGCGTCGGGGTGGTCTTCCATCGTCAGGTCCCTATTCCCACGATCAGGTCACCGGCTGTTTCTGGCTGAATTCCGCGCGGCGCCATTCGCCGCTTTCCAGAATCTGCCGCAATTGCTCGACCGCGTTCCACACGTCTTCGAAACCGATGTACAGCGGCGTGAAGCCAAAGCGCAGGATGTTCGGCATGCGCCGTTCGCTTGGCACCGCCGCTGGGTCGCCGGCGCGAAAGTCGCCGATCACGCCGCGCGCGATCAGCGCTTGCACGATTGCACAGGCGCCGGGTTCAGCCGGCGCGGCTGGATCGATTCGCGTCAAGCAGATTTGCGATCCGCGCTGCTCATGCTCGCGCGGCGTGACCAGTTCGATGCCGTGGCCGGCGCAGCGCGCTTCGACCAGCTCAACGAACAGATCGGTGAGCGCGAGCGATTTGGCGCGCAACGCCGCCATACCACCGAGTGGCTCGGCCGCCTCGAACACATCAAGGCCCGCATCGAGCGCGGTCAAGCTCAGAATCGGCTGCGTGCCGCACAGATAGCGCGCAATGCCAGCCGCAGGCCGGTAGTCGGGCAAGAATTCGAACGGTGCGGCGTGCCCCCACCAGCCCGAAAGTGGCTGCCAGAAGCGGTCGACGTGCCTCGGATGCACCCAGACGAACGCCGGAGCGCCGGGCCCGCCGTTCAGGTATTTGTAGCCGCAGCCCACGGCGAAATCCGCCCCGGCCGCATGAAGCTGAACCGGCACCGCGCCGGCGCTGTGGGCCAGGTCCCAGACGGCAAGCGCGCCGGCCGCGTGGGCCTCGGCCGTGAGGGCTGCCATGTCGTGCATCGCCCCGGTGCGGTAGTTGACGTGCGTGAGCATGAGCAGCGCGACCAGGTCATCGAGCGCCGCTTCAATCTCGTGAGGCTCCACCAGTTCGAGTGTCAGGCCCCGCTCCTTGCACAGCCCTTCGGCGATGTAGATATCCGTCGGAAAATTGCTGCGCTCGCTGAGCACGACTTTGCGCTCCGGCGCGTCGGCCCGCACGATCGACAAGGCGGCGCTGAGCACCTTGAACAGGTTGATCGAGGTGCTGTCGGTCGCTACCACTTCGCCCGGGCGAGCGCCAACCAAGCGCGCGATCCGGTCGCCGACGCGCTGCGGCAAATCGAACCAGCCCGCGCTGTTCCAGGAGCGGATCAAGCCCTCGCCCCACTGCTGCCGCACTGCCTGCTCCACCCGATCGGGTGTTGCCTTGGGCAGCACGCCGAGCGAGTTGCCATCCAGGTAAATCAGGCCGTCAGGCAGGGAAAACAGGTCGCGCAGCGGCGCGAGGCCGTCTTCGCGATCGAGTGCCCGGCAAGCTTGCAGCGTTTTCATGGCTGTTGAATTTCCCGCAGAACGGCGCGCACCGGCGATGCGTCGGCGGCGACGAGCTTCAAGGGCAGGGCGATCAGTTCGTAGTCGCCTTCGGGCACCTCGTCGAGCACCAGGTTCTCGAGCACGCGCAGG
>JBDTRV010000246.1:0-4931 GCA_039931475.1 Burkholderiales bacterium
CGGGCAGCACCAGGCGCCGGCCGAACACGGTTTCGACATAACCTTTGGCCTTGGCCGACGCGCGTGTTTCGTCCATGTATTGCTTCACCCCCGGGTAACGCTCGAAGTAGCGCTGGATGTAGTTCTTGGCAGTCGTGTTGTCGATGTTGAGGCTGCGCGCGAGGCCGTAGCTGCTCATGCCGTAGATCAAGCCGAAGTTGATGACCTTGGCATAGCGCCGTTGCTCGCTCGTGACTTGATCCGGGGCGGCGCCGAAGACTTCGGCGGCGGTGGCGCGGTGCACGTCCAGGCCCTCGTGGAACGCTCGCAGCAGCGCTTCATCGCCACTGATGTGGGCCATGATGCGCAGCTCGATCTGGCTGTAGTCTGCGCTCGCTATTTTGTTGCCGGGGGCCGCGATGAACGCTTCGCGAATGCGCCGGCCTTCCTTGGTGCGGATCGGGATGTTCTGCAGATTCGGGTCGTTGCTAGCAAGCCGGCCCGTCACCGCGACCGCTTGCGCGTAGTGCGTGTGGACCCTGCCGGTGCGCGGCAGTGCCAGTTGCGCAAGTTTGTCGGTGTAAGTGCCCTTGAGTTTCGAGAGGCCGCGATGCTCGAGGATCCGCGCCGGCAACGGGTAGTCTTCCGCCAGCTTTTCGAGCACTTCTTCGTCCGTGCTCGGCGCGCCGGATGCGGTTTTCTTGACCACCGGCAAACCGAGCTTGGTAAAGAAAATTTCACCGATCTGCTTGGGGCTTCCGAGGTTGAACGGCTGACCGGCCAGGTCGTGGGCCTCGGTTTCGAGTTGCAGGATGCGCTGGCCAAGTTCATGGCTTTGCGCGGCCAAAAGCGCGGCGTCGATCAGCACGCCGTTGCGCTCGATCCGGTACAGGGTTTCGCTCGTTTCCATCTCGAGTGCGTAGATGCCGCGCAGTTTTTCGTTTTGCTCCAGTTGCGGCCACAGCGCGCGATGCACCTCGAGCGTCTGGTCGGAGTCCTCGCACGAGTATTCGGCGGCCTTCTCGATCGCCACCTGGTTGAACGGAATCTGGTTCACCCCCTTGCCGCAAACGTCTTCATAGCTGAGGCCGCTTCGCCCCAGGTGCCGCTCGGCCAGGCTCGTGAGGCCGTGCGGTTTGTGAACTTCGAGCACATAGCTTTGCAGCATCGTGTCGTGGATGTAGCCGCGCACTTCGATGCCGTGGTTGGCGAACACGTGGCGGTCGTACTTGACGTGCTGGCCGAGCTTGTGGCGCTCCTGGTTTTCGAGCCAGGGCTTAAGGCGCGCGAGCACCTCATCGCGGTCAAGTTGCGCCGGTGCATCCGGGTAGTCGTGCGTCAGTGGCACGTAGGCGGCTTCGCCCGGCTCGATGCTGAAGCTGATCCCGACGATGTCGGCGCGCATTTCGTCCAGCGAGGTGGTTTCGGTATCCAGCGCGACCAACTCCGCGGCTTCGATGCGCGCGAGCCAGCGGTCGAACACGGGCCAGTCGAGGATGGTTTCGTAGCGCACCTCCACCTCGCGCGCCTTGGCCGGAGCGGGATCGGCGAACGCTGGCGCAAGCGCGCCTTGCGTGGTGGTGCTGGGGGCGGAGCCGGGCTCGGCATTGGCATCGGCCGCCAGCGACTTGAGCAGGCTCTTGAAGCCGAATTTCGAATAAAAATGCCCCAACCCGCTAGTGTGTGGGGCCTGAAGTGCTACGGAATCGAGAGCAGGCAGCCCCTCGATGAAATCATTCAGGTCGCAGTCGGTGCGGATCTTGAGCAGTTCGCGGCCCTTGGGCAGCCATAGGACCGCGTCGCGCAGATTCTGTCCCACCGCACCCTTGATCTCGGTCGACCGCGCAACCAGCTCGTCGATCGAACCGTATTCCTTGAGCCACTTGGCAGCGGTCTTTGGGCCGACCTTGTCGACGCCGGGCACGTTGTCGACGGAGTCGCCGACCAAGGTCTGATAGTCGAGCATTTGCGAAGGCGCCACGCCGAATTCGGCCTGAACGCCCGCCACGTCGCGCCGTTTGCCGCTCATGGTGTCGATGATCGTGATGTGCTCGTCCACCAGTTGCGCCAGGTCCTTGTCACCGCTCGACACGATGACCTTGATGCCCTTGCGCGCCGCAATTTGCGACAAGGTGCCGATCACATCGTCGGCCTCGACACCAGGCACCGTAAGCACCGGCCAGCCGAGCAGCTTGACCACTTCGTGAATCGGCTCGATCTGCAGTGCCAGGTCTTCCGGCATGGCCGAGCGCGTGGCCTTGTACTGCGGATAGAGCGCATCGCGAAAGGTCGGCCCTTTCGCGTCGAACACGCAGGCGCCCCAGGTAGCGGGCACCTCGCGCCGCAGGCCTTGCATCATGCCGATCAAAATGCGGATCGCGCCGGTCGGCTGCACCGTGCCGTCTTCCAGGGTGGCTTTCCAGTCGCCGCCAGCGTGGAAGGCACGGTACAGGTAGCTCGATCCATCGACCAGCAGCAGCGTGTTGTCGGGTGCCGCGGCCCCGGGGGTGTTCTGACTCATGGACAGGGATTTTGCCTGCGGCGCGCCGGGCGCCGCGCACCTACAATCGGGCGATGCGCTCTCTTTCAGGCCTTGCCATCGCCGCTTTCATCCTCGTTGCGCCCGTGTCCGGCCGGACCCAGGCGCCGCCTGCCCCGCCTGCCCCGTCTGCCCCGCCCGCTTCCGACGCCGCACCCGCACCCGAAGCCACGCAAAAAAAGATCGAGCGCATCCACATCGAAGACGCGGGCACCCGCATCGACGAACTGCGCTACGGCGGCGAAACCCAGAGCATCACCGTCAAGCCCAAATCGGGCGCGCCGGAATACGAGGTGGTGCCGTTCGACGGCGCGCGCCAACGGCCGCAGAACGAGGGCGACAACAGCGCGGGAGCGTCCGGCCAGCGGGTCTGGAAGTTGTTCGGGTTTTGAGCGCTTCTCTTCGCTGAAACAAGTGGCGGTCTACACCGAAGTCTCGTTCGATGAGGCAACGACGCTTTTGCGCGATCTCGAACTCGGCCAATTGACGGAGTTGCGCGGCATCAAGGGCGGCATCGAGAACACCAACTACTTCGCCACCACCGATCGCGGCGAGTACGTATTGACATTGTTCGAGCGGCTGACGCACGAGCAGTTGCCGTTTTATCTGCACCTGATGAAACACCTCGCGCAGCACGGGGTGCCGGCGCCCGAACCGGCCGCCGACGCGCAAGGCCAGGTGCTGCATTCGCTCGCCGACAAACCGGCCGCCGTGGTCGACCGGCTGCACGGACACAGCGAACTCTCGCCCACGCGGGAACATTGCGCGGCGGTTGGCCGCCTGCTCGCTCAAATGCATTTGGCGGCGCGCGATTTCGGCATGTGCCAGCCCAACTTGCGCGGCCTGGCCTGGTGGAACGACACCGTGCCGGAGGTGCTGCCGCATCTGACGCGGTCGCAGGCCGACCTACTTTTGTCCGAGCTGGCCTATCAGAACCATGTGGCGACGCTCTCTGCTTACCAGGGCTTGCCGCGCGGGCCGGTTCATGCCGACCTGTTCCGCGACAACGTGCTGTTCGAGGGCGGCCAGTTGACCGGTGTGTTCGACTTCTACTTCGCGGGCATCGACTGCTGGTTGTTCGACCTGGCGGTCTGCCTTAACGACTGGTGCATAGACCTTGCCACCGGCCGCGACGATGGCAAGCGCGCCGCGAGTCTGCTCGCCGCCTACGGCGAGGTGCGGCGGTTGACCGCCCAGGAGCGCGAAATGTTCAGTGCGATGCTGCGTGCCGGCGCGCTGCGTTTCTGGATCTCCCGACTGTGGGACATGCACAAGCCACGCGAGGCCGCCATGCTGCAACCGCACGACCCGACGCACTTCGAGCGGGTGCTGCGTGGGCGGGCGGACAGCCCGCTCAGCCTGCACGCTTTCTCATGAAACTGAGAATCGTTCCGGCCGGTGCCGGCGCCAATTGGGTCAAGCTGGGCATCCGCACGTTTTTTCGTCAGCCGCTGGCGCTGTCCGGCCTGTTCATCCTGTTCATGGCAGCGATGTCGCTCGCGAGTCTGATTCCGTTTGTGGGCGCGGCGCTGGCGCTGGCGTTGCTGCCGGCCGCCACGCTCGGCTTCATGGCCGGCACGCGGGAGGCGGTGCGCGGCAACTTCCCAATGCCCGCCATCCTCGTCAGCGCGTTTCGAGCGGGCCAGCAGCAGATGCGTGCGATGTGGGTGCTCGGCGCTTTGTACGCTGCCGGCTTTTTGCTCGTGATGGGCGTCTCGGCCTTATTCGATGGGGGTCAGTTCGCCAAGCTGTACCTGGTCGGCGGCACCGTGACGCGCGAGATCGCCGAGCAGCCGGATTTTCAGATCGCGATGTTGGTCGCGGTGGGGCTTTATCTGCCGTTGTCGCTGTTGTTCTGGCATGCGCCGGCGCTGGTGCACTGGCATGCGGTGCCGCCCGTCAAGAGCCTGTTCTTCAGCATCGTCGCGTGTTTTCGCAATTTCGGGGCGTACATGGTTTACGGGCTGGTGTGGGGCGGCGTGTTCCTGGCAGCCGGTGTCTGCGTGACCTTGCTCGGCGTGGCGCTCGGCGGCGCGGCGCTCGCGTCGATTCTGATGGTGCCGACGGCGCTGCTCATGGCGGCGATGTTCTTCACCTCGGTTTACTTCACCTATCTCGACAGCTTCGAGGAAACGCTGGATCCATCCGCGCCACCCTCGGGGGGTGTTTTGCCACCCGCGTAGCGCGAGTCGGCTAAAACGCGGCGCTGGTCGAAACCCCACGCCAAAAACACAGGCCGGAAGCTGTCTCAAGCCTGCCCGGGCAGATAGCGCACCGCAAGCACGCCGTCGATCGCGCGCAAGGCACCGAGCACCTTCTCGCTCACAGCGCTGTCCACGTCGACCAGCGTGTAGGCCATGTCGCCGCGCGACTTGTTCACCATGGTGTGAATGTTCAGGCCCGCATCGGCCAT
>JBDTRV010000247.1:0-4916 GCA_039931475.1 Burkholderiales bacterium
GCATCCGGACAACGAAGGCGTGACCGAGCCGACCCTGGACGATCTGACCGAGCGCGGCGCGCTGCCCAAGGTTGTCGGCATCGGCGAGACCGGCCTTGATTACTACGCGATGGACGAGCGCAAGGGCGGTCGCGCGATCGCCGACATGCAGTGGCAGCGCGACCGATTTCGCACCCACATCCACGCCGCGCGCGCAACTGGATTGCCGCTCGTCATCCACACGCGCGCCGCCTCGGCCGACACGCTCGCGATTTTGCGCGAGGAAGGTGAAGACGGCTCGGCCGGGGCGGCCGGCGGCGTGTTCCATTGCTTCACCGAGACCGCCGAGGTGGCGCGCGCGGCGCTCGACCTGGGTTTTTTCATCTCGTTCTCGGGCATCCTGACGTTCAAGAGCGCGCAGGACTTGCGCGACGTGGCCGCTTTCGTGCCAATCGATCGCTTGCTGATCGAAACCGACAGCCCGTACCTCGCGCCGGTGCCGCACCGGGGAAAGACCAACAACCCGTCGTTCGTTCCGTTCGTCGCGCAACAGGTCGCACAAATCAAGCAGTTGCCGGTGGAGCAGATTGCCGCCGACACCAGCGCCAACTTCGAGCGCTTGTTCCACAAGGTTGCCACGGGCCAATCATGAAAAATCGTATGAAAAACTGGTGTCGGTCGCTGTTGTTGGTCGGCCTTTGCGCGGTTGCCGCCTCTTCATTCGCGGGTTCGTTCGAGGATTTTTTCTCCGCCGTCAAGCGCGACGACGCAAGCGCCGTGCGCAAGCTGCTAGAGCGCGGGTTCGATCCGAACACCAAGAATCCTGACGGTCTGCCTGGCTTGTACCTCGCGCTGCGTGAGCCGTCGCCCAACGTCGCTCGCACGCTGATCGAATGGCCGAAGACCGACGTCGATCTGCGCAACCAGGAGGATGAGTCGCCACTCATGATCGCGGCGCTCAAGGGTGACAAGGAGACCGCCGAAAAGCTGATCGCGCGCAATGCCGACGTGAACAAGACCGGTTGGACCCCCCTGCACTACGCGGCGACCAGCGGGAGCCTGGACATCATCCGGCTGCTGCTCGAACACCACGCCTACATCGACGCCGAATCGCCGAACCGCACCACGCCGCTGATGATGGCGGCGCGCTATGGCTCGGATGATGCGGTCAAGCTGTTGCTTGAAGAAGGCGCCGATCCGACGCCCCGAAACCAGCAGAACATGACCGCCGCCGACTTCGCGCAGGGCGCCGGGCGCGCCGAGACGGTTGAACTGCTGGTAGGCGCCATCCGAGCCAGGCAGCCCAAAGGAAGCTGGTAGCGTGATCGGGGTCTGATTTTCAATGGTTTTTGGCGTTTACGCGCGTCAGCTGGCGGTTTCCAGCTATCGAAACCGTAGTATCCGCCGACGCCACGCGAACTGTTTCTCGGCCGACTTTTGCCGATATTTTCCACCGCTGCCGCTCGTCGAATATGGGTTCAACGCTATCAAAAGCATGGTGATGCCGCAGCGCGGCGATCCGCCGCCGTCATCCGGACCGGGTTACTTCGACATCAGCGCATTCACCGCTGTCAGATCGTCCACTCCCAGAACGCCGCTGGCCTGCCGGAGGCGCAAGCCGCCCAAAAGCACGTTGTAGCGCGCCTGCGCCAGGTCGCGCTTGGTCTGAAAAAGCTGACTTTGCGCATTCAGCACGTCGATATTGATGCGCACGCCCACCAGGTAGCCGAGCTTGTTGGCCTCGAGCGCGCTCTGGCTCGACATTTCCGCCGCTTCCAGCGCGTCCACTTGGCCGAGGCCTGACAGCACGCCGAAGTACGCGGTGCGCGTGTTCTGCGCGACGTTGCGGGTGGCGAAGTCGAGATCGGCGCGCGCCTTTTCTTCTAGCGACAGCGTCTCGCGGATTCGGTTTTGCGTCGCGAAACCCGCGAACAGCGGCCAGTTCAGCGACAGGCCGATGGTGGCGACGTTGACCCGCGAGCTTGCCGTTGATATGTTGTTGCCGCCGTCGTTGCGGGTGACGCCGTAGCTTGCGACCGCGTCCAAAGTCGGCTTGTGGCCGGCTTCGGCCTTGTCCGTTTCCAGCCGCGCGACGTCGAGCGCCAGCCGCGCCTGCGCGATCGCCGGATGGCTGCGCTCGGACAAAGCCACCCAGGCCCCTGGGTCGGCCGGCAGCAGCGCGGGCAGCGCGGCCGGTAGGATCAGAGGATTGGGGTGCACATCGCTCCTGCCGACCAATTGATCGAGCGCGGCGCGCTTGACCCGAAGGTCGTTCAGCGACGCGATCTCCTGCGCCCGCACCAGATCGAAACGGGCCTGCGCTTCCCGGCTGTCGGTGATGGTCGCGGTGCCGACTTCGAAGTTGCGCTTGGCGAACGCCAGTTGCTCGGCCACCGCTTCCTTCTGTGCGCGCACGAACGTCAGCGTGTCCTGCGCCGCGAGCACGTCGAAATAGGCCTGCGACAGCCGCACCAGCAGATCCTGCTCCGCGAGCGCAAGTTGCGCGCGGGCGACGTCGACCTGCTTTTTCGCCTGCTCGTACAGCGCAGAGTTGGCCGGTCGGTACAGCGGTTGCGCCGCGCTCACGCCAACGTTGCGCGTGCCGTAGTCGCGGTCGACCGGCGGCGTGGTGTTCTCGAAATTGCTGCGCGAAACGCCAGCCGTGAGCCCGGCCGAGGGCAGCAACCCGGCGCGGGCCTGGTCGGCGCGGAAGGCGGCGGCGTCGAACTGCGCGCGCACGCCCTGAAACGACGCGTCGTAGCCGCGCGCGGAGTCGTACAGCTCCACCAAGCTTTGCGCCTTCGCGCCGCCCGCCAAAGCGCAAAGTGCCGCTGCAAACAGCATCGACGCACGATGGCCGAGAGGGATTTTCGCGATGCGGTTCATGGCTCGATGTTGGCGCTGCGGGTGATCACAAGAGTTGCGGTTCTTGATCGCCATGAAGGCGCATTCAATACCGCGGCACGCCGCCGTCTCGCTCGATCGCCCAGGCATCGATGCCGCCGGCGATGTTGGCCACATGCTCGAACCCCTGGTTCCGCAAAAAGCCGGCCACCTGCTGACTGCGCGCGCCGTGATGGCACAGGCAGGCGATCGGCTGCGCGGGATCGAGCTCGGCCAGGCGTTGCGGAACTTCACGCATTGAAATCCGGAGCACGGAAAACCCATCGCCCTGGACGCTGGCCGCCTGCCATTCAGCTGGCTCGCGCACGTCAAGCACCACCGGCGCGCCGGCTGCCTCGGCTGCGGCCTGGCGAAACCAGTCGTCCAAAGCGGCGGGGCGAACCTGATCGATCACGGAAAAGCGGCCCAGGATCAAAACACGAAGCGCGACGGCTCCGGAAAATTCACTAGGCGAGGCGCCACCGTATCCCACGGCTGCAAGCTCTGCCAACTGTCCTTGCCGCTTTTCATGACGACGGTCGCGCGCATCATCGGCAACTGGCCGACGATCGCGACCAAGCGCCCGCCGACTCTCAACTGGGCTAGCAGCAATTGCGGCACTTCGGCCACCGAGCCACTGAGCACGATCGCGTCGAACGGGCCGTCGTCGGGCGCGCCATGGGCGCCGTCGGCCTGGCGCACCTGCACGTTGCCGATGCCGGCGCGCTGCAGGTTGGCCGACGCCATCTTGGCAAGCCGCTCGTCGATCTCAAGGCTGATCACGCGCTCGCAGGACGCGCCCAGAAGTGCCGCCATGTAGCCGGAGCCGGCGCCAATTTCGAGCACCCGCTGGTTCGGTTTGAGCTCGAGGTCCTGCAGCAATCGCGCTTCGACCTTGGGCGAGAGCATGCATTGGCCCAGACGCATCGACTGCTCCACGTCGGCGGAAAGCGGGATTTCGAGGTCGACGAAAGCGATCGCACGATGCTCGGGCGGCACGAACTCCTCGCGCCGCACCACCGACAGCAGGTGCAGGATTTCGCCGTCGAGCACGTCCCAGGGGCGAATTTGCTGCTCGATCATGTTGAAGCGCGCCTGCTCGACGGGCGACAGTTGCGAGTCGAACGAGTAGGTCCGTGGGGGCGGTGCGACGGTGGAAGCTTGCATGTTGGCGGGTGTGGGCGAAGAGCGGTGGGGTGCCAGCGCGGCAACGGTGACATTGATTCTATGGGCGCGAGCTGGATTGGCGTTGTTGTTGGCGCCGCAACCGAATTGCCCAACGCTTCTTCGCCGCGGTTTGGCAGACCGGATTCAGGGCACGTAAAGTGTGCGAATCGGATTCACTACAACGCGCATGAACATTAACTTGTCGATCGACAAACAAACCGCCAGCCAGGCGCGCGTGGCGGCTGGCGCGATGGGAAAGAGCCTGAATCAGGCAATCCTGGACAATCTCGAGCATCTCGCGGGCATGGAACGGTTGGAGTGGGAGTTGCAAGCATTCAATGCGGCGGCCCTCGCCTCGACGGGGCGCCTTAACGGATGGACGTGGGACCGCGACGAGGCGAATCGTCGTGGCTAGAAACCCGTTTTCATGAAAGCCGCCGCTACCACCGGACGCAGCGAGCCGGCCGCCCCGCTGGCCGAACGCCTGCGCCCCCGACGGCTCGCCGACGTGATCGGCCAGCAGCATCTGTTGGGCGAAAGCAAGCCACTTCGCATCGCGTTCGAGTCGGGCCAGCCGCACAGTTGCATCCTCTGGGGGCCGCCAGGCACCGGCAAGACCACCATCGCGCGGCTGATGGCCGATTCGTTCGATGCGCAGTTCATCAGCATCAGCGCGGTGCTCGGCGGGGTGAAGGACATCCGCGATGCGGTCGAGAAGGCGCAGGCGGCCAGGGACGGAATCGATCCGCGCCGCACCATCGTGTTCGTCGACGAAGTCCATCGCTTCAACAAGAGCCAGCAAGACGCCTTCTTGCCGCACGTCGAATCGGGTCTGTTCACCTTCATCGGCGCCACCACCGAGAACCCGTCGTTCGAGGTGAACTCGG
>JBDTRV010000248.1:0-4904 GCA_039931475.1 Burkholderiales bacterium
CGGACATTACCGAACAGACCAACGTGCTTGCGCTGAACGCCGCCATTCAAGCCGCATCGGCCGGTGAAGCCGGGCGCGGTTTCTCGGTGGTGGCGGAAGAGGTGCAGCGGCTGGCCGAACGCTCGGCTGACGCGACCAGCCAGATCTCGGCGCTGGTCAAGGCGATTCAAACCGACACCCAAGACGCGGTCGCCGCCATGGAGCGTTCGACCCAGGGTGTGGTCGAAGGAGCGCGTCTGTCGGACAGCGCAGGAACGGCGCTGACGGAAATCGACCGCGTGTCGCGCCGTCTGGCGCAGTTGATCGGCGACATTTCAAGCTCTGCCTTCCACGAAGCGGAACTTGCCAACGTCGCGGCTGGCAACATCGAACGCATCTTCGTCGTGACCGAGCAGACCAGTGATGGCACTCGCTCCACCGCGCAACAGGTGCGTGAACTGTCACGCATGGCGGAAGAGCTGCGCCAGTCGGTGTCGCGATTCAAGATTGCCTAAGGCGCCAGCAAAAAAGCCAGCCACTGTCCCGCTTACGCACAACTGGATATTCCGATGCAACTGCCCGAAGATGCTCTCTATGCCGACCCGACGCGCCCGGCCGGCGATCTCGGCCCGCTGGCCTGGGTTCTCGAGGAACTGCGCAAAGTGCTCGGCGGCGCCGGCAAGACGCTCAGGCGTTTTGCACGCGAAGCCGAAGCGGCGCGCGCCGACGGCGTTGCCCCGCCAGCCGTCACCTTGCTGTCGGCTGTGCCGCAGCAACTTTACCAATCGGCCGGCGCGCTCGAAATGGTCGATCAAAGCAGTGCTGCTGTGCTCCTGCGCTCGATGGAATCGACGGTCAACGCCTTCTTGCGCCGTCCTGAGCTGTGCACCGAAAGCGCCGCTGCGACGGTGGAGCGGGCCGGCGCCGCGCTGATCGAATACCTGGAAACCGTGCTGGCGCGAAAAGCCGTTTCCGCGGTGTGCCTGTTCCCGCAATACCGGGACGTGACCGAACTGGTTGAAGGCGACAAGGCCCATCCGGCCGACCTGTGGACAATGCAATGGCGCTGGACCGAGCCGCGCCTGAAGCCGACTCAAGCGCCGCTCGGATATGGCGGCGGCACGCGCTCGCGCCTGGATCATGCGGTGCTCAAGATCGTCAAGAGTGCCGACCCTGCGGCCGCGCGCGAAGTGGCCAACATCAGCCTTGGCCTTGCGGCTGGCCCGACTGCGCAGCGCCCGTCGATTTTCTGGCAGATCAGCGCCGCATTTTTCGAGGCACTGGCCGTTGGGTTGTTGCCGACGGATCTTTACGTCAAGCGTCTTGCCTCGCGCATCCTGATGCAGTTCAGCGCGCTTGCCCGTGGCGACGAAGACGTCCCCTCCACGCTGGTTCGCGATCTTCTTTTCTATTGTGCTCATGCGCGCGCCGAAAACGCCGCCGCACCGGTGCTCGTCGCCGTGCGCGACGCATTTGGTTTGAATCGCGTGCTTCCGGTCGACTATGAAATGCGCCGCTTTGGCCGCTTCGATCCGGCCCATCTCGCGCAGGCGCGCCGCCGCATTCATTCAGCGGCCGAGTCTTGGTCACAGGTCGCTAGCGGCGACACAGCCAAGCTGCGCCTGGCCGGTGAACATTTCCGCCTGCTGTCCGACGCCATGCTGCAAGTGCAGCCCGAAAGCATCGAGCTCGCGCACGCACTGCAGGCGGCAGCCGGTGATGCGCTGCGCGCCGGACGAGCGCCGACGCCGGCACTTGCGATGGAAGTCGCGACCGCGGTGCTCTATTTGCAAGCCGCCTATGACGATCTCGACCAGGACGACTCACGCCTCGTCGAAAGGGTCGCGCGTTTGGCCGACCGGCTCGAACATGTTCGAGCCGGTGGGCAGCCGGAGCCGCTCGAACCCTGGATGGAGGAGCTTTACCGCAGGGTCAGCGATCGCCAGACGATGGGCAGCGTGGTCGAGGAAATGCGCGCTAGCCTTGCTTCGGTCGAAAAGTCGCTCGATCAGTTCTTCCGCGATACCAGCGATCGCGGCCCGCTCGGTGGCGTTTCATCCCAGCTTTCGCAGATGCGCGGCGTGATGTCGGTGCTCGGCCTCAATCAGGCGTCGCACGCGGTGATGCGCATGCGTGACTCGGTCGATCGTTTCATGGCGGGCGATCAGCGCACGCTTGACAGCGCCGAGCCGGCGTTCGAAAAGCTCGGCAACAGCCTGGGCGCCCTGGGCTTTTTGGTCGACATGCTGAGCTACCAGCCGGCGCTTGCAAAGAAAATGTTCGTCTACGACGAGGAAGCCGGCGAGTTGCGTCCGGTCATGGGTCGGACCACGACAGAACAGGTGCCGTTGCACGCGGCGCCCGCATTGCCCGAGGTCGCGTTGCCGACTTCGGCCGAATACGTCGAGGCACCCGAGGCGGTGTTCGATTCGCCAACCTTGCCGCCCGAGATGGCGGACGAAGCGGACGAGCTGGAGCCGATGGAGCAGGTCGAATGGGCCGCACCGGTCGAACCGGAACCAACCGTGCAAGCATCGGAGACTGCTTCCGCCATGGCGGAAGCAGTGCCGGCCCCGGCCGACGAGCCGGAAGTGGTCGACACCGAATTGCTCGAGATTTTCCTAGAAGAAGCGCGCGAAGTGGTCGCAAGCGGTCTGGCTGCGATCGAAGTACTGGCGAAGCGTCCAGCCGATTCCGGCGAGCAAACCGTCCTGCGCCGCGCGTTCCATACGCTCAAGGGCTCCTCGCGCATGGTCGGCCTGAACGGGTTCGGCGAAGCGGCCTGGTCGATGGAGCAGTTGCACAACGCCTGGCTGGCCGATCAAAAATCGGCCGATCAACCTGTCCTGCAGCTTTCTCGCTCGGCGCTGCATGCGTTTGGCGGCTGGGTCGATGCGATCGAGCAGGGCGCCAAAGCGCCCTGGAGCGCAACCGATTTCCGCGCCGCTGCCGATGCGCTTCGGCTGGAAAGCCGGCTCGTCGAACTCGGCGGAACGCCTGCGGCGCAAGAGGCGATCGAACTGCCGCGGGAATTGCCTGTTCCCGAAGTCGCGGAGCACGCGGAAATCGAAGCGCTTTCGCAGGAAATGCTCGAAGATGAATCGGCCGTCGCGCCGGACGACATCGGCGATCTCACCGAACAAATGCCGCTCGACGCCGCTGGTCAGCGCGGCGTGGATCTGGCTCTGGATTGGTTCGAGCCGTCTGCCGGGCTGCTGGAAGCGGAACTGCCGGAAGCGACCGAGTCGGAGGCTACTCGTCTGGAAGAGGGCGAGTCCGAAGAACGCGAAGCCGCCTTGCTGGCGGCGGATGCGGCCGAGATCGAGCCCGAGTTCGCGGCCCCGGCGGAGGCCGCCGCGTCGGACGAAGACTTCAAGGTCATCGGCGACTTGCGCGTTGGCATTCCGCTGTATCAGGTCTACCTGAGCGAAGCGGATGAGTGGTCGCGCCGTCTTTCGACCGACGTGTCGGAGTGGGCGCTGGATACCTCGCAGACGGTTCCGGAATCGGCGGTCGCGATGGCCCATTCGATCGCGGGCATTTCCGGCACGGTCGGCTTCATATCGCTGTCCATGCTGGCCCGCACGCTGGAGCGCGCGCTCGGCCATGCGCAGGTGCTCGGCAACGGCGCGGCGCACCATGCGCAAGTTTTCGCCGACGCGGCCACCGACGTCGATCGGCTGCTGCAGCAGTTCGCGGCCGGGTTCTTGAAGGAAGCCGACCCGCAAGTGCTGGCAGCGCTGGACGAAGTGCTGAACACCGAAGGTCAGTCGGTGCTCGCCGCGCTGGACTTGCGCGAGGCGCAAGCTGACGCGAGCCCCGCCGAGAACGACGACATCGAGACCATTACGCCCGAGTCGGTGCTGCCTGAAACCGCTGAATTGCCTGAAGCGGCCGAGCTGCAAGAGCCCGAGGACGTTGCCGCGGCCGAAGAAGAAGGCATCGAAGCGGTGGCCAGCGCCGGCGAGCCGACAGCCGCCGAAGAGTTCACGGCCGCCGAAGAGCCAACTGCGCTCGATGACGCGATCATTTTCGAGCCAGCTCGCACGGTATTGGCCGACGCGCCGGTGCAATTGGTGCAGAACCTGGACGACGACATCGACGCAGTCGACGCGATCGACCCGGACCTGTTCCCGATCTTCGAGGACGAGGCGGTCGAACTGCTGCCCAAACTCGCGGGCGCATTGCGCCAGTGGGTTGCGATGCCCGACGACGAGGGCGCGCGCTCCGAAAGCCTGCGCGTGCTGCACACCCTGAAGGGCAGCGCACGGCTGGCTGGCGCGCTGCGGCTGGGCGAGATGGCGCACCGCATGGAGTCCGACATCGCGATTCACGCTGGCGAGGTTCCGGCTGCGTCGCAAATCGAGCCGCTGCTCGGCCGTCTGGACACGATTCAGGCGGAACTCGATCAGTTGCGCAATGCGCCGGTGGCCGCTCCAGTGGTGGTCGACGAGATCCGATCCGAAGAGCGGGTTCAGCCGGCGGAGTTGTCGGACGCAACGGGAGAAGTGCAGCCCGCTTCCGTCATGGTCCCGGTTGCTGCCAGCCAGGCAGCAAAAGTGGGTGCCCAGTCGGTGCGAGTCCGCTCGCAGGTGCTGGACCGCCTGGTGAACCAGGCTGGCGAGATCATGATGTCGCGCTCGCGGCTGGAAACGCGGATCGCGCAGTTGCGCGACTCGATGTCCGACCTGTCCGACAACCTGGATCGCCTGCGCCAGCAATTGCGCGACGTGGAGTTGCAGGCCGAAACGCAGATGCAGTCGCGCCTGGCGCAGTCGAAAGACTCCGGCGCCACGTTCGATCCGCTCGAGTTCGACCGCTTCACGCGGGTGCAGGAACTGACGCGCATGATGGCCGAGTCGGTCAACGACGTGGCCACGGTACAGCGCAGCGTGCAACGTTCGGTCGAAGGCGCCGAGGACGAT
>JBDTRV010000249.1:0-4899 GCA_039931475.1 Burkholderiales bacterium
AAGGAAAGAAGGTTTCACATGGAAATCGCGTCAACCTCCTATTCGGCCGCTGCTTCGGCCCCTTCCCTGGCCGGCTCTCTGGTCAGTTCCCTCACCACATCCCTCGCCGCAGCTCGGTTCACACCCAATGCCGCAGGTGCCAAGGTCATGGCCCCCGTGACCGACCTGGTTTCGCGAATGGCCTCGCGCGTGGCGTTGCACGTGGCATCGCGGATCTCATCCCATGCGGCATCGAACGCGACGCCAACGGCCGTTCCGGAGCGCGCTACCCCGGCCGTAAATCGACGCCGCGCATCGGCCTCACGCCCTGCCCACCCGGCGTCGCCCGCTCCGATGTCGATAGCAGCACGCGACCGTTGGACGGGCGTAATCGGCCGAAATCTCGTCCGTACGCCGCTCGCAAGCGGCCCCGTGGCAGCTTGCCCGTCATTGGTCCAGCATCCACCGCGGCCGCTGAGGGTGCTGCATGTGGTCGACGCATTCGCTCCCGCGCATGAGCCAGGTCGGATCGTGATCTCCGGCCGCATGGCCGACGTCTGCGCCGAACTGGATCGGCTTGCTGCCAACGAAGCGCGTTGGAGCGCGGGGACAAGACGCAGGTAGCGCTCGCCACATCGCCCGTGTTGCGGTTGCCGTGGTGCCGCCCCGACGCCGGGCGGGAGCGGCGCTACGGCTCGGCTCGGTCGGAGCGGTAACCTCGGTGCGTTCTCGACTTTTGGCTGGACCACTTGGATCGGCTGGGTCGGCTCGTCGGAACACAATACGCGCACCATGGCCCCTGCCACCCTTGATCACACGCAGCTTGCGAGCCGGCTTCCGCACACTGGCGGCATGTGCCTGCTCGAAGCCGTCACGGCTTGGGACGACGAGCGAATCACCTGCGTCGCCACGAGCCACCGGCGCGCCGATCATCCGCTGCGGTCCAACGGGAGGCTCGGCGCGGCCGCTGGAATCGAATACGCGGCACAGGCGATGGCGGTGCATGGCAGCCTGCTGGCCGAGAACGCGAACGCCGGCAGGCCCGCTGGGGGTTTTCTGGCCAGCGCGCGCGGCGTGCGGATGCACCGGCGCTGGCTCGATGACTTGGCCGCGGACCTGCACGTGCACGCGCAGCGCATTGCCAGCGATGCCAGCGCGATCGTCTATTCGTTCGAGCTGCGGGCGGGCGATTGTCTGTTGCTGGAAGGGCGCGCATCGGTCGCGCTCGTGGTCGCGGATGGATCGACTTTCGGTGCATCGCATTGAAAGTTGACCAAACGGGCACAGGGATCTGCTGACAGTCGAACGCGAAGCTGGATCAGCGGCCATACGGAGCTGCCAACAGGCGAGCGCGAAGCTGGATGAGCGGGCGCCCGGCGCTGCTGACAGCTGAGTGCGCGACGCGCTGGCCCGCTTTGACAAATCGATATCAGTTGCGCATTTGGCGCCGCGGGCGATCGCTTGCTGCAATTTCAAGCCGCATGACAAGTGGCGGACGCAGCACGACAAAACGGACGCCACTCCGCATCGCATATCCCACACTGCGGAAGCAGAGCTTTGCCCGCCTTGCGCGTGCTGGGTCAGTCGGAAGACCGTGATCGAAGCGCAGCAGGCGCCGCCATTCAGCGCGGCAGCAGCGGCACGCGAGTAGCAAGCGGCAATGCGGGAGGCGAAACCTGCGCCAGCTTCGCGACCCGCACGCAGTCTTTCATGTGCTGTTCGCCAAGGTAACGAATCGCTGAATAGCCGATTGCCGCCGCCACCGCCTGCCCGGCAAACGGGACGTATTTGGACAGTTGCTGCGTCGTAAGGCGCAGGCCGACGGTCTGCGCGGCCTTCATGACCAGGTCCTTGGTAATGAATTTACCAATCAGCATTGAGCCAACCACGCCGACCGCTTTTTGCACGTCTTCGCGGGCCGAAGGATCGAGCCGGGCGATCTGCTCGGCCGACAAGCCGAATTCGGCATTGATCTGCGGCACCATCCGCGACAGCAGCGCCGCGTCGACCGCCCAGTCGAGCCCGGGAATGGGGGTTGCGCTGGCGGCGGCGGCGGCCAATGCGCGCCGGTGCAGCATCTTGCGGCAACGCAGCACCGCAGCAGTGAGCGCGGGGTCGCCTTCAGCCAGATCGAGCGCGTTCGGCTTGCGCCGAGGCAGTGCCCGCGGCAGCAATTTCGGAAGGATTCGCGAGAAGGGGCGGCCCGGCCCGCTCGAGTCGCCTTCGAAATCGTCGGCGCGCCCCTCCTCCATGCGCTGCTCCTTGCGGTTCAGGTTTTCTTCTTGATCATGCCAACCACGAACAGCAGGATGATCGCGCCGATCACCGACGCGATCCAGCCGGCCGGAGCACCCGGACGATACAGCCCAAGTGCCGAACCACCGTAAGTGGCGATCAGCGATCCGGCGATGCCCAAAACAGTGGTCATGATGATGCCGAGGTTGTCGTCGCCCGGTTTGATGGCGCGTGCGATCAAGCCGACGACGAAGCCGACGACGATGGTGATGAGGATGCTGATCATTTGTTCGTTCTCTTTCAAAAAAAACGCGCCGCGACCCGGCGCGACCCCGCTTTATACAGTGCTAACGCAACCTTGGCACAAAGCGCGCCTGCCGCCATTGTCGAGATTCGACGCGCGCCCGCGCCGATCCCCAGCATTGATTTTCCGCATCGCTTTTTTGTGGCGATCGACGGAGGCGATCAACGGCGCGAACGAGCTGCGTGAATGGGCCGGGTGAGCCAGCCGAGTCGTTCAGCCGGTCTGCTCAATCCGCTCGGACAGCGAAAGCCAGCGCTCTTCCAGCAGCGCGAGTTCCGCGGCTTTCGCCTTCAGCTCGCGGCCGGTGTCGGCCAACTCGGCGGGCGCGATCGAAGTCGAAAGCCGCGCCTCCAGCGCGCCGCGCTCGGTATTCAATGCGGCCATGCGCTTCTCGGCGGCGTCCAGTTCACGCTTGAGCGGCCGGGTCGCGTCGGCGCGTTGTTGTCGTTGCTGCGCCTCGGCCTTGCGATGGGCCGTCGCGTTGGCTGAATTTTTTGATGTTTTTTGGCCTTCGCCGCTCGTCGGTTGGACGTTTTCAGCTATTGAATGTGTAGCATTCGGTGTTTGCGCCGGCTTCGCCCCCGTTTCTCCGCGCAGGCTCTCCCGCACCCGTTTCGCTTCGTCCAGCAGATAGCGCTGGTAGTCGTCCAGATCGCCGTCGAACGGCGCCACGCCGCCACGCGAGACCAGCCAGAACTCGTCGCAAACGGATCGCAACAGCGCTCGGTCGTGGCTGACCAGCATGACCGTGCCCTCGAACTCGTTGAGCGCGACCGACAACGCCTCGCGCGTGGCCAGGTCGAGGTGATTGGTCGGCTCGTCGAGCAGCAGCAGATTGGGCCGCTGCCAGACGATCATGCACAGCACCAGCCGCGCCTTTTCGCCGCCGCTCATCGTGCCCACGGTCTGCCGCACCATGTCGCCGGAAAAATTGAAACCGCCCAGGAAGTTGCGCAAATCCTGCTCGCGCGACGGCTCCTTCGCCTCGGCACCTAACTCGCGCGCGAGCCGGATCATGTGTTCGAGCGGCGAATCCTGGGGCCGCAAAACATCCAGTTCCTGCTGCGCGAAGTAGCCGATCGACAAACCCTTGCCCTCGGTGATCTGGCCGCTGGTCGGTTTCAATTCACGTGCAATGGTTTTGACCAAGGTCGACTTTCCCTGCCCGTTCGCACCCAGGATGCCGATGCGCTGGCCCGCGAGCACCGAGCGGCTCACGTTGCGCACGATCACCGTTGGCCCGGCGCCTTCGGCTGCATCTTCGAGCGGCGGATAGCCGAAGCTCGCATCCTTGATGGCAAGCATCGGGTTCGGCAGATTGGCCGGCTCCTTGAACTCGAAATCGAAATCGGCCTCGGCCAACACCGGCGCGATTTTTTCCATTCGCTCGAGCGCCTTGACCCGGCTTTGCGCCTGCTTCGCCTTGGACGCCTTGGCCTTGAACCGATCGATGAACTTTTGCAGGTGCGCGATTTTTTCCTGCTGGCGCGAAAACGAGGCTTGCTGCTGGCCGAGCTGCTCGGCTCGCATGTCCTCGAACCGGCTGTAGTTGCCGCCGTAGCGCACCAGCTTGGCTGTGTCGATGTGCAGGGTCACGTTCGTCACCGCGTCGAGAAACTCGCGGTCGTGGCTGATCACGATCATCGTGCCCTCATAGCGCTTGAGCCACGCTTCGAGCCAGACCAGCGCGTCCAGATCGAGGTGGTTGGTCGGCTCATCCAGCAGCAGGAGATCGGACGGACTCATCAGCGCGCGCGCGAGTTGCAGCCGCATGCGCCAGCCGCCCGAGAAGCTTGCGACCGGGTTGTTCAGCTCCGTGGTCTTGAAGCCGAGGCCGAGGATCAGCGCCTGCGCGCGGGACGGCGCATCGTGTGCGCCGGCATCGTGCAAGTGCATATAGGCATGGGCCATGCGCTCGCCATCGCCGCTGGCTTCCGCCTGCGCGACTTCGTCCTGCGCATGCACTAGCGCGGCATCGCCCTCGATCACGAAATCGGTCGCGCCCTGATCGGTTTCGGGCATCTCCTGCGCGACCTGCGCCATGCGCCAATGCGCCGGTACCGAGAAGTCGCCTCCGTCTTCGTGCAGATGGCCCGACAGCAGCGCGAATAGGGTCGATTTGCCCGCGCCATTGCGCCCGACCAGTCCGACCTTCTCCCCCGGGTTGATAACGGCCGACGCGCGGTCGAGCAGCAATTTGGCGCCGCGGCGCAACAGGACGTTCTTGAGCAGGATCATGGAAGTGAAAAACCGGGCGCGCGGCAAGGATCAGGGGCAACGAAGGCGAATTTGTCCCCATGTTAGTGGCTCCGCCGTGCGCCTCGTTTCCATGAGGCCCGCCGGGTGCCGAGCCGCGAACCGCTGCGAACCGCTGCGAACCG
>JBDTRV010000250.1:0-4889 GCA_039931475.1 Burkholderiales bacterium
CCGAGGCGGCGGTGGTCGGCCGCCCCGACGACATGACGGGCGAGGCAATCTGCGCGTTCGTGGTGCTGAAGCGGGCGGTGCCGCAGGGCGACGAGGCCAAGCAGATCGCGAAGGAACTGCGCGACTGGGTCGCGAAAGAGATCGGCCCGATCGCGAAACCGAAGGACATCCGTTTCGGCGAAAACCTGCCCAAGACGCGCTCCGGCAAGATCATGCGGCGTCTGCTGCGCAGTCTGGCCAAGGGCGAGACGGTGACGCAGGATACGTCGACCTTGGAGAACCCGGCGATTCTGGATCAGCTCGGGCAGGCCTACTGATTCCAATCCCAAATCAACCGTGCACTTTGTCGGCGTCGCTGGCCGGACGTCGGTACTGTCCGCGCTTGGCCTTCGCGTTCACGATTGATCTGACGATGGAATGAGCCGTCTTCGACTCGCAGGATCGATTTTCCGTCGGAATATGTAGCTGCTCAGATCCGCCGGACGAGCGGAGATGGCCGATTTTGTTGTAACGATCGGCCCGACGAACAAACAAAACCCGGTGGTCGCCGGGTTTTGCTTTTGCAGACGGGTGGGCCGCCGGTCGTGCCAGAAATTTCGGGACTTGGCCTATGGGCACGGCTGCACCGTGGCGGCTTCGACTCCAAAAACCCCCCCAACGCAAAAAGCCCGGCGGCGACCGGGCTTTTTGCATTCACTGGTTTGGATTATTTGAGCGTGAGAATCCAGGCTGCCAGTTTCTTGGCCTCGGCCTCGTTGACGTTGGCATTCGGTGGCATCGGAATCGCGCCCCAGACGCCTGAACTGCCTTTCATGATTTTCGTGGCGAGTTCTGCCTCCGAGCCGGGCTTGCCCGCGAATTTCGCGGCGACGTCTTTATAGGCGGGGCCGACAATTTTTTTGTCGACCGCGTGGCAAGCCATGCAGTTCTTCGATTGCGCCAGCGCCAGATCGGCCATCGCGGGTGCGATCATCGTGAAAGATGCGGCGAGCGTGAACAACGTTTGCTTCAGCATGAGTTTTCCTTTTCTGTTATCGAGCGGGGTGCCGTACATTGTCTCCCAACGCGGGCGATGTGGCCACGGTTGACCCCGCATCGATTATGCGGTCTTTGGCAATGGTGCCGGCCGTTCGCAACCGCCCACAGGGATTTTTCAGATGTATTTGCTCGGTCTTGGAATCGTTCTGCTGCTGCTCAAAACGCAGGAAATCGGCCCGGTCGCGGGCTGGTCCTGGTGGGTCGTGCTCGCGCCGTTCGCGCTCGCCGCAACCTGGTGGGCCTGGGCCGACTGGAGCGGTTACACCAAACGCAGGGCGATCGATCGCGAAAACGAGCGCAAGCAGTCGCGCCTGGACAAGGCCAAGGACGGGATGCGGCTGAACGGCCAGCGGCGCCGCTGATCCGCGCGGTTGAGCCCGGGCTTCAGCGCCCGGATTTCCGGCGCAGGCAATGGACGGCGCTGGTCGCCGGCACTCAAAAATCGTCGAGCACCGCGCCCTTGCTGGCGCTCGAAGAGTTGAACGCGAACTTGGCCTGCACGCCGCGCAGGTAGCGCGGTTTCGGCGCCGTCCAGCCCTTGCGGCGTTTCTCGATTTCAACCGCATCCACGTTCAGTTCGAGCAGCAACTTGCGCGCGTCGATCGTGATGCTGTCGCCTTCGTTGACGAACGCGATCGTGCCCCCCGCCGCCGCTTCCGGCGCCACGTGGCCCACCACCATGCCCCAGGTACCGCCCGAAAAGCGCCCGTCGGTGATGAGGCCGACCGATTCGCCCAGGCCCGCGCCGATCAGCGCACCAGTCGGCGCAAGCATCTCGGGCATGCCGGGGCCGCCCTTGGGGCCAAGGTAGCGCAGCACCATCACGTCGCCGGCCACGATCTTGCCGTCCAGAATCGCCTTCAGCGCCGATTGCTCGTCGTCGAACACACGCGCCGGGCCGGTGATGACCGGGTTTTTGAGGCCGGTGATTTTTGCGACTGCGCCTTCGGGGCTCAGGTTCCCTTTCAGGATCGCGAGGTGGCCTTGCTCGTACATGGGCTTGTCCGTCGGCCTGATCACGTCCTGGTCCGCCCTCGGCGCATCGGGCACGTCCTTCAGCACGTCTTCGATGGTTTCACCCGTGATCGTGATGCAGTCGCCGTGCAGCAGCCCAGCCTTGAGCAGCATCTTCATCACCTGCGGAATGCCGCCGGCCTTGTGGAGGTCGACCGCAAGGTATTTGCCCGAAGGTTTCAGATCGCACAGCACCGGCACCTTCTTGCGCATCCGCTCGAAGTCGTCGATCGTCCATTCGACCTCCGCCGCGTGCGCGATCGCGAGGAAGTGCAGCACCGCGTTGGTCGAGCCGCCGGTCGCCATGATGACGGCCACCGCGTTTTCGATCGCCTTTCTGGTCACGATGTCGCGCGGCTTGATGTCTTGCTTGATCGCCTCGATCAACACCTTGGCCGACTCTTTGGCCGACGTCACTTTCTCGTCATGCGGGTTCGCCATGGTCGACGAATAGGGCAGCGAAATGCCGAGCGCCTCGAACGCGCTCGACATCGTGTTCGCGGTGTACATGCCGCCGCAGGAGCCGGTGCCCGGAATCGCGCGCTTTTCGATCTGGAGCAGGTCCTCGTCGCTCATGTTGCCGGCCGCGTTCTGGCCGACCGCTTCGAACACGCTCACGATGTTCAAGTCCTGTCCTTGGTACTTGCCCGGCAGGATGGTGCCGCCATAGACGTAGATCGCCGGCACGTTGGCGCGCAACATGCCCATGAGGCCGCCGGGCATGTTCTTGTCGCAGCCGCCGATGACGACCACGCCGTCCATCCACTGGCCCTGCACGCAGGTCTCGACGCAGTCGGAAATCACTTCGCGGCTGACCAGGCTGTACTTCATGCCTTCGGTGCCCATGGCCATGCCGTCGGAGATCGTCGGCGTGCCGAACACCTGCGCGTTGCCGCCGGCCTCCTCGATGCCGGCGATCGCCGCGTCCGCCAGTTTTTGCAAGCCCGAATTGCACGGCGTGATGGTGCTGTGGCCGTTCGCGACGCCGACCATCGGCTTGGCGAAGTCGCCTTCCGTGTAGCCCATCGCGTAATACATCGATCGGTTGGGCGCGCGCGATTTGCCTTCGGTGATGTGCTTGCTGCGGGAGTTGATGGGGATGATCTTGCTGGTCATGGCGAGTCGGTGGGTTCCACTGAAAATCAAAGCGCCAAGTATGCGCTGAACGGGTGCGCGGGCTTAAATCGGCGAGGGGCAGGCAGGCACAATTGACCCATGCTGATACACCCCCAAATCGACCCCATCGCGCTTCAGATCGGACCGATCGCGATCCACTGGTATGGCCTTACCTATCTAGCCGCGTTCGCGCTGTTCATGCTGCTCGCGCACCGGCGCCTTAAAGCCGAACCATTCGCATCGGATGGCCTGTGGAACTGGCGCGCCGTGGAAGACATGTTGTTCATGGGCGTGCTGGGCGTGGTCATCGGCGGGCGGCTGGGCTACTGCCTGTTCTACAAGCCCGACTTCTACCTTGCCAACCCGCTGAAGATCTTCGCGGTGTGGGAAGGCGGCATGAGCTTTCACGGCGGCATGCTCGGCGTGTTCGCGGCGATGCTCTGGTTCGCTCGCACGCGCAAGCGGCCATGGCTCGAGGTGATGGACTTCGTCGCGCCTTGCGTCCCGTTGGGGCTGGCGATGGGGCGGGTCGGCAACTTCATCAACGGCGAACTCTGGGGGCGGGTGGCCGACCCATCGTTGCCGTGGGCGATGGTGTTTCGCGGCGCTGGGCCGCTGCCGCGCCATCCGTCGCAGATCTATCAGATCCTGCTCGAAGGCGTGCTGCTATTCGTGTTGCTGTGGCTGTATGCGCGCGGCAAGGGGCCGGGCGGCCGTGGGCGCAAGACGGGCCAGGTCAGCGGCGCGTTCCTGGTCGGCTATGGCGTGTTTCGTTTCATTGCCGAATACTTTCGCGAACCCGATGCCTTTCTCGGCCTGTTGTCGCTGGGCTTGTCGATGGGGCAATGGTTGTGCGTGCCGATGATCGTTGGCGGGGCGCTGCTGTGGTGGTGGGCGAGCATGCGGCCAGCGCCCGGCGCCCGAGCGGCTGCATGACGGGAGCGGTTGGCTCCGAATAGCAGTTCAAGAAGCAAGCGTCCAAGGCAAAAAAAAGCAGCCCCGCAGGGCTGCTGTCTACATGGAAACCGAGTTCCACGGGACCCGCCAATCAGGCGGGTTTCGCGCCGTGACTCAGATGGCCGGCACCAAACTCGCGCCGGGCTGACCCTGGAACTTCACCAGCAGATTGATGCCAGTGGGGCTGTTCACGTCGTTCGGAACGGTGACGAACAGAACGTCGCGGTTGTCGGGAACGGTGACCTTGCCCTTAGCCAGGACAGTCTTGGTGCCAGCAGTCGTGACCACCACCTGGTAGTCGCCGCCTCGGCTCCGACGTCCGTCGCTACCCGAGTCAGGTTTGGCGTTCTTGAAGGCAATGCCTTGGAGAGCCGGAGTGGTGTTGTTGACGCTTTCGTTGAGACCGATCAGATAAACGTCGATGTTCTGCGCGTTGAACGACGCATTGAAGGCGCGGAATAGCGAATCGTCGCTGATCAGCGAGCGGTTCGTCGGGTCGTCGATGGTCGCGATGCTGTTGCTCGCGGCCGAATCGGCGACCGCCAAAATGGTGTACTTGTGGCCGCGCTTCGACTCAAAGGACGTGGTGCTGCCCACGGTGGCGCCACTTGCCGTGGCCTGGACCGACCAGGTGGCACTGCTGTTGTCCACATTGAAGTAATCGGTGATGGTGGGGTACGAAACGTTGGTCGCTTCGGAGCGCGCGCCACCATTGCGCTGCAAGGTCACGTTCGGTGCGCCGGGTGCCACATGGGCCAGGCGCA
>JBDTRV010000251.1:0-4880 GCA_039931475.1 Burkholderiales bacterium
GTCAGGCCTGAGCCGCATGCTCGACGACCATGCGATCGACGAGGCGCAAGACCTGCCGCCCGAAGTGTGGCGCGTGCTGCGCGAGCAACGGTTCTTCGGAATGATCATTCCCGAGGAGTTCGGTGGCCTGGGCTTTGGCCACTGGGCTCATGCCTCGGTCGTCGCGCGCATCGCCACCGTCAACGTCGCGGCGGCCGTCACGGTGATGGTGCCCAATTCGCTCGGTCCGGCCGAACTGCTGCTCCGCTACGGCACCGACGAGCAAAAGAAGCACTACCTGCCGCGTCTCGCCGACGGGCGCGACCTGCCGTGCTTCGGCCTCACGTCGCCGTATGCTGGATCGGACGCGGCGTCGATCCCCGATCGCGGGGTGCTGGTCGAGCGCGAGTTCGAGGGCAAACCGACGCGCGGCTTTCTGGTGAATTTCGACAAGCGCTACATCACGCTCGCGCCAGTCGCGACCGTGGTGGGCCTGGCTTTTAACGCAATCGACGAGAGCCGCCCAGAGGGCCAACGCAATCTGGGCATCACCTGCGCGCTGCTGCCGGTGCCGCAAGCCGGCATGGAAATCGGCCAACGGCATCGGCCGATGGACATTGCCTTCATGAACGGCCCGATCCGTGGCCACGAGGTGTTCGTGCCGATGGATTGGGTGATCGGCGGCGAGCCGCAAGTCGGGCAGGGCTGGCGGATGTTGATGGAATGTCTGGCGGCGGGCCGCGCCATTTCGCTGCCCGCGCTCGGTTCGGCGATGCAGCAAACATCGCTCTTCATCAGCAACGGCTACGCGCAAATTCGTGAGCAGTTCGGCATGCCGATCGGCAAGTTCCACGCGGTCGCGGCATTGATCGCGCAAATGTCGGCCGAACTGTATGCAAGCGATGCGGCGCGCCGTTTCACCGCCGCGGCCTTGGACGCCGGCGAGCGCCCGAACGTCGCCAGCGCGATCCTCAAGGTGCAGTTGACCGAGGCCGGGCGCCGCGCGGTCAACAGCGGCATGGACATTCTCGGCGGCAAAGGCATCATCGCCGGGCCTTCCAATCTGCTGGGCATTGCCTATCGGGGCGCGCCGATCGCGATCACGGTTGAGGGCGCCAACATCCTGACCCGCGCGCTGATCGTGTTTGGCCAGGGCGCGGTGCGCTGCCATCCGCATGTGCTGGCCGAAATGGAGGCGGTCGAGGCCAGGGACGAGGAAGCGCTCGGGCGCGCCTTGATCGACCATGGCAAGTACTTTGCGCGCAACCTCTGGCACAGCCTGTTCGGTGCGCCGCTTGTCGGCAAGCCGCCGCCCGAACTCCGGCACGAGGCGCAATTGATCGCGCGCATGAGCGCCAAATACGCGCTCACCGCCGATCTGGCGATGGGGTTGCTCGGCGGCAAGTTGAAGCGCATGGAGCTGCTTTCGGCCCGGCTTGGTGATGTACTGGCGCACCTGTATCTTGCGAGCGCGAGCATCTGGCGTTATCAGGCCGACCAACAAAGCGGCGGCGGCGCCGACATGCTGCCGTTCGCCCAAGCCGCAATCCGCCTGCAGATCGACCAGGCGGCCGAGATCCTTGCCGACTTGTACGCCAATCTGCCGGCGGCTGGCCGCCGCGCGATCGGTGCGCTGGTGCTGCGCCGAACCGCGCATCTGGCGCCGCTCACCGACGTGCAATTGCTCGCGTTGGCCGAATCACTGCGCGACCAGCCTCGAGTGGTGGACCGGTTGTGCTCCGATCTTGCCGAACCGGCGGCGGGTGGGCTGTTGGACCTGATGCGCGCGCTCGAGTTGGGTCGCCAACTCGGTGGCCAGACGGCCGCGCTCAACAAGGTGCTGCGCCGAACCCGCTCGCTCGAACAGGCGGCGCGGTCGTCGGCCGATCCCGAGGTCGCGCTGGCCTATTTGAAGGCGGCCGACAAGGTCATTCAGGTCGATGCGGTCGACGGGCCGCGGCGCGCGGCCGCGACGGACGAAGCCGAGGCATTTCGGGGACTGTCTCTCGAACTTTGAGCACGCGCCGCAGGCGGCGGCGCCTGAAGCGGCGGCTCGTCCGCGCCGCCCCGTTTGTGCTTTGCCGTCAGTGCGCGTGCTGCATCTCGTCGGCCTCGCCCCAGCCGTTGTAGACCACATTCAGCAGCACCGCGACCACCGCCGCCAGCAGGATGCCACTGTGCAGGATCGGTTCGAGCACGTGCGGCATCTTGCTGAAGAACTTCCCCGACATCTCGGGGATCAGGCCGAAGCCGATGCTGATCGCGACGATGTACAGGTTGTGCATCTTCTTGCCGCGGAAATCGACGTTGTGCAGGATGCGGATGCCGGTGGCCGCGACCATGCCGAACATCACGATGCCAGCGCCGCCCAGCACGAACTGAGGGATCGACGCGACCGCCAGTGCCATCTTGGGCAACAGCCCAAGCGCGAGCATGATGATCCCGCCGGCCACGCAGACGTAACGGCTCTTGACGCCGGTCACACCCACCAACCCCACGTTCTGTGAGAACGAGGTGTGCGGGAAGGTGTTGAAGATGCCACCGATCAAGGTGCCCAGGCCATCGACTCTCAGGCCCCGGCTCAGATCATCACGGTTGATCGGCTTGCCGGTCAAGTCCGAGAGCGCGAGGAACATGCCCATCGACTCGATCATCACGACGATCATCACGATGCACATGGTGACGATGGCGATTAGATCGAACTTCGGCATGCCGAACGCAAACGGGTAGACCGGAGCGATCCAAGGCGCCTCGCTAATACCGGCAAAGCTGACCTCCCCGAGCGCCAGCGCAACGACAAAGCCGATGATCAGCCCCATCAGCACCGATATGTTGGCGAAGAACCCTTTGACGAACCGTGTGATGAGCACGATGCTGACCAAAACCAGCAATGCCACGCCCAGATAAAGCGGCGCACCGAAGTTTGGATTGCCAACGCCGCCGCCAGCCCAGTTGATCGTCACGCGCATCAGCGAGAGGCCAATCACCGCGATGATCGTGCCGGTGACCACCGGTGGAAACAGCGGCAGTAATCGGCTGATGAACGGCGCGATGATGATGCCGAAGATTCCGGCCGCGATCACCGAGCCGAAGATGCCGAGAATGCCAAGCTCGGGATTGGTCGCCATCGCGAGCATCGGGCCGACCGCGGCGAAGGTCACGCCCATCATCACCGGTAGCCGGATGCCGAACTTCCAGAAGCCGATCGCCTGGATCAGCGTGACGATGCCCGAAGCGAGCAGGTCGGAGTTGATCAAGAGCGCGATCTGGTCCTTTGGCAGCTTGAGCGCGCCGCCGATGATGAGCGGTACCGCTACGGCGCCTGCATACATCACCAGCACGTGCTGCAAACCGAGCACCGTGAGTTTGCCGGGGGGAAGTATCTCGTCGACCGGGTGCACGCCGCCTGGCGCGATGTCGATTTCTGTTACGGCTGCGTGGGAGCCGGTCGTCGTGCTGTTCGCCATGGCCTGTTTCCTTGATAAGGGGTTGGGAGGCGGGGCGCTTTAACGGAACACGAGCACCGGAATCTTTGAATGCGAAAGCACTTTCTGCGTTTCGCTGCCCAGCAGCATCGAGCGCAAGCCGCTGCGTCCGCGCGACGCCATGAAGATCATGCCGATGCCGCGCCTCTCGGCGGTTTCGATGATCTTCTCGTGCGGATCGTCACTGGCCTCCAGCACGGTCTCGCATTCGACGCCGGCGGATTTGCACTTGCCTTCGACCGTGGTCAAAAGCGAGTTGCCGTAACTGATGAGCCGCTCGCGGAACTTCGTGGGAGTGAATACCTTGGTGTCGTCTTCGGTGTCGAAGTAATCGCCAAACGCAACCGGATGCGCGATCGGGGTCAGTGGCCGCACGTACAGCACGGTCAGCTTGCAACCCGAGCGCTTGCAGTATTCGATGGCCTCGTCAACCGCCCGTTGCGACAGCTCGTTGCCATCGATGGGAACCAGAATTTTCTCGAAAATACTCACGCTTGTCTCCTTGGGTTGCGGGATGAATCGGGAGGAGGGTTTTTCCAGACGGCCCGTTTTACCCTATTTTTGGCGCTGGATCGAGGCTGACCCTATCAAAAGCAAGTGACTTGACGCCGATTTGGAATTCGTGTCGAACACGGTTGACGGCGAGCGGCCATCAGCGCTCTTCGCTCCAGCTAAAACCGTCGCGCGCGATCAACGCACTCGCCGCGCTTGGCCCCCAGGTGCCGGCGGCGTAAATGCGCGGCCCGCCGGGATCGGCCTGCCAGCAATCCAGGATCGGCTCCACCCAGCGCCAGGCTTCTTCCTGCTCGTCGCTGCGCACGAACAGGTTCAGGCGCCCGGCCAGCACGTCGAGCAGCAATCGTTCATACGCGCCGACCCGCTCGGCGCCAAAGCGCTCGTCGAAGTCCAGATCGAGCTTCACCGGGGTCAGCGTGTCGGCCTTGCGCCTGGTGTTCTGCGCTTGCGCGAGCAGGTGCAGCTCGAGCCCGTCCTTCGGTTGCAGATAGATCATGAGGCGATTTGCCGAGCCGACGGGTGACTTGAAGATCGGATGTGGCGCGGGGTGGAAGTTGACCTCGATGTGCGCTTCGTACTCAGCCATCCGCTTTCCGATGCGGATGTAGAAGGGCACGCCGGCCCAGCGCCAATTCTCGATGGTGGTGCGCAGCGCGACGAAGGTCTCGGTGTTGCTTTCGGGGTCGACTCCCGGCTCATCGCGATAGGCCGGCACCTGCACGCCATCTTTCTTTCCCGCGCCGTACTGGCCGCGCACCACGTGCGTGGTGAGCGACTCGGGCGTCCAGCGTTCGAGCGCGCGCAGCACCTTCAGCTTTTCATCCCGGATCGCGTCGGCATGCGAATTGATCGGCGGCTCCATGCCGATCGCGCACAGCAGTTGCAGCGCGTGGTTTTGCA
>JBDTRV010000252.1:0-4864 GCA_039931475.1 Burkholderiales bacterium
CGTCATGCGAGACGCCTTCGCTTGTGATCACCGCGATGTCCCGCACCGCCGGCTGGCGCTTCGAGATCGGCTCGAAGCACGGCACCGGCCGCGCGAGCACCGCCGCGAGGTCTAGTTCGAACAGCACCGGCGCCTGCGTCAGCTCGTAGTGCTGCCGCCACTTCGGATGCAGTTCGCCGACGACGCCGATCTCCCGCCCGTCGAGCAGCACACGAGCGCACCGGCCCGGGTGCAGCGCCGGGTGGCTCGTTGCCTCGAACACCGCTCGCACCGGTGCGAGCAAGGCTTCGACGTCGCCCTTCACGTCGAAAAAATCGGCCGGCTGTGCCCTGCGACCCCACTGCTCGATCTCGGCCGCGCCCCAGGCCAGACCTGCCACCCGCATCGGCTGGTGAAAACCTTGCACCGCCTGGTCGGAATCGCACACCGACGGATCGCGCAAGAATACGCGGCCCAGTTCGAACACGCGAACCCGCGATGCCTTGCGATCCACGTTGAACTTCAAAACTTGTAGCAAAGAATCTAGCAGGGACGAGCGCATAACGCTCATTTGGCTCGCGATCGGGTTCAAAACCGCGATCGGGTCGGCATTGCCCATGAGTTCCCGCTCCGAGCGCTCGTCGACGAAGCTGAAATTGATCGTCTCCAGATAACCAAGCGCCGCCAGCGCGCGCCGCGCCGCGAACGGACTGCGCCGGTTTTCGGGCCGGGCGCTCGCGCTGATCGGCGCGATCGGTTGCGTGGTGGGCAGCTCGTCGTAGCCGATCATGCGCGCCACTTCTTCAATCAGGTCCTCCTCGATCTTGAGGTCGAAGCGATACGGCGGCGGCGTGACGGAAACGGTGCCGTCCCCTTCGCGCACCGGCAGGCCGAGCGCGGTAAGCGCGTTGGCGCATTGCGATTGCGAAAGCGGCATGCCGAGAATTCTCGATGCGCGCGCAATGCGCAACGTCACCGGATTCGGCTTGGGCAGATCCACGACCTGGTCGTCCACGGGTCCGCAAACCGTTTCGGCGGTGCCGCATATCTCGACGACGAGCTGCGTGATCCGCTCGATGTGAAGCGCCGTGAGGCTCGGGTCCACGCCACGCTCAAAGCGGTGGCCGGCGTCGGTGGAAAAGTTGTAGCGGCGGGAACGCCCGGCCACGGAGTCGGGCCACCAGAACGCGGCTTCGACATAAATGTTGCGGGTCGCGTCGGACACAGCGGACTGCTCGCCGCCCATGATCCCGGCGAGCGATTCGAGCTGTACGTCGTCGGCGATCACCCCGACTTTTTCATCGACGCTCACGGTGCTGCCGTTGAGCAAGGTCAGTTGCTCGCCCGCCTTGCCCCAGCGCACGTCGAGGCCGCCACGGATCTTGTCAAGGTCGAAGATGTGCGACGGCCGGCCATACTCGAACATCACGTAGTTGGAAATATCCACCAGCGCCGCGACGCTGCGCTGGCCGCAGCGCGCGAGCCGCTCGACCATCCATCCCGGAGTGCGCGCGGTCGGATCGACGTTGCGGACAATGCGGCCCGAGAAACGGCCGCACAAGTCCGGCGCTGAAATCTTGACCGGCAGGCGATCTTCATGGCCGACCGCGACCGGCGCTATCTCCGGCGTGACGAGCGGCGCTCCCGTCAGCGCCGCTACTTCGCGGGCAATGCCGTAGACGCTCAATGCATGGGCCAGGTTCGGCGTGAGCTTCAAGGTGAACAGCGTGTCGGACAAGTGCAGCCAGTCGCGCACGTCGGCGCCGATCGGAGCATCGGCGGTCAACTCGAGCAGGCCGCCGTGTTCCTCGGAAATCTTCAGTTCGCGCGCCGAACACAGCATCCCCTGGCTTTGCACGCCGCGCAATTCGCTGGCGCCAATAACGAACGGCTTGCCGTCGTCGCCGGCCGCCGGCAGTTCGGCGCCAACCAGGGCGCAGGGCACCTTGATGCCGACGCGGGCGTTCGGCGCACCGCAAACGACCTGCAGCAACTCGCCCTGCCCCGCATCAACCTTGCAGACACGCAGACGGTCGGCGTTCGGGTGCTGCTCGGCCGCGACGATCGCACCGACGACGACCTTACTGAACGGCGGCGCCACCGATCGAAACTCCTCGACCTCGAGGCCGCCCATGGTCAAGGTCTCGGCCAGTTGCTCGGTGGTGATCGGCGGGTTGCAGAATTCGCGCAACCAGGATTCGGGAAACTGCATGTCTTGCTTTTTTCGGGTCGGCGCGGATTACTGGAACTGGCTTAAAAAACGGATGTCTCCGTCGAAGAACAGCCGCAGATCGTTCACGCCATAACGCAGCATCGTGAGCCGGTCCGGCCCCATGCCGAAGGCGAAGCCGATGTAGCGCTCAGGGTCGAGCCCCATGTTGCGCACCACTTGCGGGTGTACTTGTCCGGAGCCGGCAACTTCGAGCCAGCGGCCGGCCAGCGGTCCGTGTTGGAACTGGATGTCGATCTCCGCGCTCGGCTCGGTGAACGGGAAGAAGCTCGGCCGAAAGCGCAGCACCAGATCGTCGCTCTCGAAAAAAGTGCGGCAGAAGTCGGTGAACACGACCTTGAGGTCCTTGAAACTCACGTTCTCGCCGAGCCACAGGCCCTCGCACTGATGGAACATCGGCGAATGGGTGGCGTCGCTGTCAACCCGGTAGGTGCGGCCAGGCGCGATCACGCGGATTTCGGGCATCGGATCGGCGCCGGCATGTTTCGCGGCGTGGGCGCGCGCGTAGCGCAATTGCATCGGACTCGTGTGCGGCCGCAGGTTGAGCCAGCGGCCCTCGCTGTCCTTCGCGTCGACGTAGAAGGTGTCCTGCATCGACCGCGCGGGGTGGTTTTCGGGATTGTTGAGCGCGGTGAAGCTCATCCAGTCGGTTTCGATCTCGGGGCCGTCGGCCACGTCGAAACCCATCGAACCGAAGATCATTTCGATCCGCTCCATGGTCAGCGACACTGGATGCAGACCGCCACCTCCGCGCTGGCGGCCGGGCAAGGTCACGTCGAGCGCTTCGGCCTTGAGTTGCAGATCGAGTTCGGCATCGGCCAATGCCTGACGCCGGGCAGACAGCGCCGCCTCGATCGCCTGCTTGCTCTGGTTGATCGCGGCGCCGCGCGACTTTTTTTCGTCGACCGACAGCGTGGCCATGCCTTTCATGAGCTCGGTGATCCGGCCGGACTTGCCGAGATAGCGCGCCTTCGCATCTTCCAGCGCGGCGGGTGTCGCGGAGCTTTGGAAATCGGACCTGGCGCTTTCGAGGATCGAGTCGAGCTCGTTCATGAGAAATGGTTCTTGCAAAAAATGAAAAAGGGCCAGTGCTTGGCGTGCAAGCCTTGGCCCTTCGGTTGGGGTCCGGTCGGCATCGATCGCCCGAAGGCGCCCGACAGGTCAGGACGTCAAGCCGCGAGCTTCGTGCGGACCTGCTCCACGATCGCGCCGAACGCGGCCTTGTCGTGCACCGCCAGATCGGCGAGCACTTTGCGGTCGATTTCGATCGCCGATTTTCTGAGGCCGTTGGCGAACTGGCTGTACGTCATGCCGCACTCGCGCGCGGCGGCGTTGATCCGGGCGATCCAGAGTTGGCGGAACACGCGCTTCTTGGTACGACGATCGCGGTAGGCATATTGCCCGGCCTTCATCACCGCTTCTTTGGCGATGCGGTAGACGTTGCCGCGGCGACCGCGGAAGCCCTTGGCTAGGGCGAGAACTTTCTTGTGGCGGGCGCGCGCCGTGACGCCACGTTTGACTCTAGGCATGTGTGTGCTCCTGGTTGGTCAAGTGGATCAAAGGCCGGACTTGGGCAGCATCTGCGCCATGTGACCCATGTTGGTCTCATGCACAGCGACTGTCCCACGAAGGTGCCGCTTGTTTTTCGTCGTCTTCTTGGTCAGGATGTGACGCTTGAAGGCCTGACCGCGCTTGACGGTGCCTCCAGGACGAACGCGAAAGCGCTTCTTGGCGCCGCTCTTGGTCTTCATTTTGGGCATTTCTAATGCTCCTTCTTCGTTTGTGCTCGTGAGGCGATTGCGCACAACCTCATGCGCAATGCTTGATGGCCCCGAGCCACTTGTTTGCCGCCGGTCGATCAACCGACGGACTTCTAAAAAACTGGTGGAATCCGCGCCCGGATCGACTAATTGGCCGTTGCTGGAGCGCCCGTGGCCGCTGCGTCCGTAGCGGGCTTTGCCCCACCGCCGCCACCCGACTTTTTCTTGGCAGGCGCGATCATCATCACCATCTGCCGCCCTTCGAGCCGGGGAAACTGCTCGACCACGATCAGATCGGCCAACTCGTCACGAATCCGCTGCAACAGCGCCATCCCAATCTCCTGGTGCGTGATCTCGCGGCCCCGAAAGCGCAACGTGATCTTGCACTTGTCGCCCTCGCCCAAGAAGCGCTTGATGTTGCGCATCTTGATGTTGTAGTCGCCTTCGTCGGTGCCGGGGCGGAACTTGATCTCCTTGATCTCGATCGTCGTCTGCTTGGCCTTGGCCTCCGCCGCGCGCTTTTGCTCAAGGTACTTGAACTTGCCGTAATCCATCAAGCGGCAAACCGGCGGACTCGCGGTGGCCGCGATTTCGACCAAATCAACGTCCAGTTCACCTGCCATCCGCAACGCATCGGCTATCGGCACGACGCCGAGCGGCTCGTTTTCCGGCCCCGAAAGCCGGACTTCCGTGGCCATGATTTCTCGGTTCAGGCGGTGTTTGCGTTCCTCGCGGTAGCGACGATCCCGATATTCAGCAGCGATGGTTCGTTCCTTTTCAACAGTTGTCCGCTACCGTTTTCGTAGCGGAAAAAGACCAGTGCTCGCGCGCAAAGGCCGCTTTTCATCTCAATCTAGCGTTTTTGAGCGATGTCTTCGGCAATTCTTTTCTCGAA
>JBDTRV010000253.1:0-4855 GCA_039931475.1 Burkholderiales bacterium
CATGACAAGTCAGATGGTGGTTCATCGTGCATGCTGGAATGCAGGCGGACGTGCCTGCGATTGTCGGCGCAGCCCGCTCACAAGGAGCCGCGGCGGGGGGATGAAACGCGATGCAGTGCGAAATTCTTGCGTTTTTCGCGACGGCGGCGCGTCCGTTGGGCGCCGACAAGACCGGCGCACACGATTTGCTCCTCTTTCAATAGCAAAAAAGTGATGCGGTACTAGCGGAAACGGCTTTTGCGACTCATATTTTTGCCTCGCCACAACGATAAAACCGCGCGGCGGACAATGCTTCGATGAATCACGGCGATAGAGAACGCTCGGCACGGATGCAATCGGCCCCATCGAGCGCTGCACCATCGGCCCCGCTGCCGGTGGTGATCATCCTCGCATCCGGCCGAGGCGAGCGCTTCGCGGCTTCGGGCGGCAGCGTGCACAAGCTGGCGGCCATGCTTGCCGGCAAGCCGGTGCTCGCTCACGCCATTGATGCGGCAAGGGCAAGCGGTTTGCCAATTCATATCGAAGCAGCGAGCCACCCCGGCATGGGCGACTCGATCGCGGCGGCGGTGCGTGCGACCCGAGAGGCGGCTGGCTGGCTGATTCTGCCGGGAGACTTGCCGCTGGTGCTGCCCGACACCTTGCAAACGATTGCCCGTGCGCTGGAAAACCACGATGTGGTGCAGCCGTGGGTAGCCGGGCAACGCGGCCACCCGGTCGGCTTTTCAAGGCGCTGTGCAGGCGATCTGATGGCGCTTTCGGGTGACGAAGGGGCGCGTTCGGTGGTGCAGCGGTTCGGCCCGCACCGGCTCGACTTGGACGATGAGGGCTGCATCACCGACGTCGACACAGTGCAGGCGCTCACGCAGGCCGAGGCGTCGCTGGCCGGGCGCGCGAGATAGGCGCTACTCCAGCCCTATTTCGCCTCGATCACGCCGCAGGCAACTCGCGGGCCGGGGTTGCCCGATGGCGCTGACTTGAAATCGTCCATGTTCTTGTGAACGACCACGGACCGGCCGACCACGCCGTTGAGATCGGCGCCAACGGTGAGATCGCTCGCCCGCAAGCTTGCCGTGGCTTTGCCGTTGCCATCGGGCCTTGAGCATCGGCGTGTCCCCGGCGTGTCCACGGCGTGGCTCGCGCTGCCCGGCGGGCCATGCTGAGAACAAGAAAAAAATCTCGATCACGTCGCATCGGTCGAGTCGGACGGCGCGGCCGACCAAGGCGATGCCGCCGATCGCGCCGAGTCGCTGGCGGCGCCCCCCGCGCAGCTCGGGCCCGGGCCGGCCGAGCGCGAAGCGTCGATCGCGCCGTAATCTCGCAGCAATCGGTGCAAGGTGCGATCGCGAATGCCGTGATCGTCGAGCGTGCGCCCGGTGGCCTGCACATAGTCGATCGTGCTGCCGTAGCGCCCGCTGGCGCGCTCGAACACCGTGCGGTATTGATGGGAGTCCATCGGTCCGGTGTAGCTCGGGCTGTTGCGCGACAGGGTGAACCCCAGCGCGCGCACCGGTCCGGTGGTGGTCTCGCAGGGCAGCCAGCGCGGGTCGTACACGTCTGTGACCATTTCGCGCAGCCACATCCGCGCGAGCACTTCGCTCGCTTGCTCGCGCGGCACGCGGTACGCAACGCCCCGGCAACTGCCACCTGACAGCAGCGCGAACACGAGGCCGGGAACCTCGGGCGTGCCCCGGTTGACCCGGCTCCACATCTTGAGCGCCCGGTGCCAGCCGCGCACCCTGGCCAGGCGCGACTCGGCAAACTCGAATTCGGGCCGCCAGATCAGCGAGGCGTAGCCGAATACCCAAAGGTCATCGTTGCCGCCCCAGGCCTTCAGCGCCTGCTCCAACTGCTTTTGCGGGTCGCGCGGGGATGCGGCCGGCGCTTCGCCGGAGGCTCGCGCGGATGAAACGTGGGGGGAGGCCAAGCCACTCATGCCCACACTTTACAATTCCCGAACACTCATTCATAGCAAAGGCAAGCCGCATGTTCTCCGATGGCGATGACAACCAGGGAATAGTTCTCGGCGTGGTATTTGGCTTGATCGCGCTTGTGATCGGGCTCGTGATTGGCGTTTCCATCTACCAGACGAATCCGGCGCGGCTTGGGCACTCGGAGACTTTGCTGGTGCCCAGCGCCACCGATCGCATCGCGCTCGGGCCGGTGGTCATCGGCCCGAGCACGCCAGCGGCCGCGAAAGTGGCGGTCGAGATCGCGTCGGTCAAGATTTACTTCGATCCGAGCCAGTCGGCGATGCCGGTCGGTGCGAACGAGGCGTTGTCCATTCTCGCGCAGGAAGTGGTGGCCGGCAGAACGCTTGCGATCGCCGGCTATTACGACGCCAGCGGCGCTGGCGACCGCAATGCCGATCTCTCACGGCAGCGCGCGGCCAATGTGCGCGACCTGCTGGTCTCGCTCGGCGTGCCGCCGGGCAAGATCGAGATGCAGACGCTGCGTGGCATTGCCGAGGCCGGCACCGATGAGCGCACGCGCCGGATCGAAGTGAACGTGCGTTGATCCGGAGCAGGCGGCGCCACGCGCCGGCTTCGCTCTTTTGCGTTTTCCCTTTGCAGCGCGGCCACCGCGCCGGGTTTTTCATTTGGGGATGCTCCCGATGCGGGCGCCGGGCGATGCGGAGTAGGATCGCTCGATGGCCGCAAGCTTCCGCGCGATAGACGTCATCAACGACGCCCCGGTGATTCCGGTGATCGTGCTCGAGCAGGTGTCCGATGCGGTGCCGCTCGCGCGCGCGTTGGTGGCCGGCGGCATTCGCATGCTGGAAGTGACGTTGCGCACCGAAGCCGCGCTGTCCGCTCTCGAAGCCATCGCCAAGGAAGTGGAGGGCGCGGTGGTCGGCGCGGGTACCGTGAAAAGCGCCCGCGACGCCGAGGCCGCGCTGAAAGCGGGCGCCCGCTTCGCCGTCAGCCCCGGCTACACCTCGGCGGTGGGCCGCGCTTGCCTGGGTTTGGGCTTGCCCCTGTTGCCGGGCGTTGCGACCGCCAGCGAGATCATGACGGCGCGGGAAGACGGCTATTTCGCGCTCAAGTTTTTTCCAGCGTTGCAGGCCGGCGGCGTGGCGATGCTCAAGGCGTTGGGCGGCCCGTTCGGTGAGGTTCGTTTCTGTCCAACCGGCGGCATCACCGTGCACAACGCGGCTGAATTTCTAGCGCTTGCCAACGTTGCCTGCGTGGGCGGCTCCTGGCTTGCGCCGGCCGACGCGGTGGCCACTGGCGACTGGGCCAGAATCGAATCTCTGGCGCGCGAGGCCAAGGCGCTGACCACGGCGCCGCGGCCCCGTTAGCGGGCTGATTTTTGAATGAAAATGGCCTCTGCCGCTTGCCCAGTGGACCTGAAACGCTATCAAACCGATAGTGACCATGACGGCGGTAGCTTCCGCACCCAACCTTGAACCATTCCCGCATGGCGCAAGCCTCGCAAAGCATCCTCCAAGTGATCGCGTTCGACGTGTTCGGAACCGTCGTCGACTGGCACGCCGGCATCGCGAGTGAAGTCAAGCGCCTCGCGCCCGAGGTCGACGGCTGCGAGTTCGCGCTGGCCTGGCGCGAAGGCTACAAGCCCGCGATGGAACGGGTGATGGACGACATCCGCGAGGGGCAGGGCGGCTTCATCAAGATTGACCTGCTGCACCGGCAAATCCTCGACGGAATGCTCGCCCGCTTCGGGCTCGAGGGTCTGAACGAGGATCAGCGGCGCCACCTGAATCTGGCCTGGCACCGACTGCCGGCCTGGCCCGATTCAGTCGCCGGCCTCTCGCGGCTGAAAAAGAAATTCACGGTCTGCACCTTGTCGAACGGCAACATCGCACTGCTCGCCGACATGGCGAAGAACGCGGGCCTGCCTTGGGACTGCATCCTTTCGGCCGAGGTGTTTCGCGCCTACAAACCTGATCCGCGCACCTACCTTGGCGTTGCCGACGTGTTCGGAGTGCCAGCCGCGCAGGTGATGCTGGCGGCGGCCCATCACGAGGATCTGGCGGCGGCGCGGGACAGCGGCCTTCAGACCGCGTACATCGAACGTCCGCTCGAGTTCGGCGCCGCCAAGCCGAAAGACGTGTCGCCCAAAGCCGGCAACACGCTGCACGCCAAGGACATTTCCGATCTTGCAGCCCAATTGGGCGCCTGAAGCCACACCATCACCATGATCATCAACAGCCTGCTCGACACCGACCTGTACAAGTTCACCATGATGCAGGCAGTGCTGCACCAGTTTCCGGGGGCGCAGGTCGAGTACCGCTTTAAGTGCCGCAACCCCGAGATCAAGCTGGCGCCTTACGCCGACGAAGTGCGCGCCGAGATCGCCAAGCTGTGCACCTTGCAGTTCACCGAAAGCGAGCTCGCTTATCTGCGATCGATGCGCTTCATCAAGAGCGACTTCGTCGACTTTCTCGGTCTGTTCCGCCTCAACCAGAAGTACATCACCGTGGAGCCGGCGGCCTCGGGCGATCTGGAGATCGCGATTCGAGGCCCGTGGCTGCACACCATCATGTTCGAGATCCCGGTGCTCGCGATCGTCAACGAGGTGTACTTTCACCGCACCCGCGGCGCGCCCGATTTCGAAGAGGGGCGCCGCCGCCTTACGGCCAAGATCGGCGAGCTGCGCGGCCCGGGCCTCGAGCAACTCAAGATCGCCGACTATGGCACCCGCCGCCGCTTTTCGCGCGCGTGGCAGGAAGAGGTCTTGAGCGTGCTGATCGACCAACTCGGCACCGCCAGCAGCCCAGGGCACGCCGGCATGCCGGGCCAACTCGCGGGCACCAGCAACGTGCTGTATGCGCTGCAACTCGGCCTCACGCCGCTGGGCACGATGGCGCATGAATACCTGCAAGCCTGCCAGGCGC
>JBDTRV010000254.1:0-4832 GCA_039931475.1 Burkholderiales bacterium
TTTCTCGAAATCGGAAAGTGACATCACACCGAGATCGACGTTGCCGCGCGCCCTGACGGACACCGCACCGGCCGCCTTTTCCTTGTCGCCCACGACCAGAATGTAAGGCAGCTTTTGCAACGATTGCTCGCGTATTTTATACGTGATTTTCTCGTTCCGACGGTCGAGAACCACCCTAAGCCCTTGATTTTCCAGCGCTTTGGCGGTCTCACGACAGTAATCTGCTTGCGCATCCGTGATGTTCAGAAGCGCGATCTGCACCGGCGCCAGCCACGCCGGCAACGCGCCGGCGTGCTGCTCGATCAGGATGCCGATGAAGCGCTCGAGGCTGCCCACGATCGCACGATGCAGCATCACCGGGCGATGGCGCGCGCCGTCTTCGCCGACGTATTCGGAGTCGAGCCGCTCGGGCATTGAAAAGTCGACCTGCATCGTGCCGCATTGCCAGACCCGGCCGATCGCGTCCTTCAGCGAGTATTCGATCTTCGGGCCGTAGAACGCGCCCTCGCCCGGCGAGATCTCGAACTCGCAGTTCGACTGACGCAGGCTTTCCATCAGCGCGTGCTCGGCCTTGTCCCAGACCTCATCGGCGCCGATGCGCTCGTCGGGCCGTGTTGCGACCTTGTAGATGATCTCGGTAAAGCCGAAGTCCTTGTAGACCTCTTGCAACAGCGTCGTGAACGCGGCGCACTCGGGCAGAATCATGTCTTCCGTGCAGAAAATGTGGCCGTCGTCCTGCGTGAAGCCGCGCACCCGCATGATGCCGTGCAGCCCGCCGGTGGGTTCGTTGCGGTGGCACTGGCCGAACTCGCCGTAGCGCAGCGGCAGGTCGCGGTAGCTCTTGATGCCCTGCTTGTAGATCAGGATGTGGCCGGGGCAGTTCATCGGCTTGAGCGCGTAGTCGCGCTTTTCACTCTCCGTGGTGAACATGTTTTCCCGGTACTTGTCCCAGTGGCCGGTTTTTTCCCAAAGCGACTTGTCCAGAATCTGCGGCGCTTTGACTTCCTGGTAGCCGTTTTCGCGGTACACGGCCCGCATGTACTGCTCGACCTGCTGCCACAGCGCCCAGCCGCGTGGGTGCCAGAACACCAGGCCCGGCGCATGCTCATCAAGGTGGAACAGATCGAGCTCACGGCCCAGTTTGCGGTGGTCGCGCTTTTCGGCCTCTTCCAGCATCTTGAGATAGTTCTGCAGCTCATCCTTGCTCGCCCAGGCCGTGCCGTAGATGCGCTGCAGCATCTCGTTGCGGTGGTCGCCGCGCCAGTAAGCACCGGCCACTTTCATCAGCTTGAAATGCTTGAGCTTGCCGGTCGATGGCACGTGCGGGCCGCGGCACAAGTCTTCGAATGCGCCTTCGCGGTACAGCGACACATCCTCGTTCGCGGGAATGCTCGCGATAATCTCAGCCTTGTAGTGCTCGCCCTGCTGCTTGAAATGCGCCACTGCCTCGTCGCGCGGCAGCACACGGCGCGCCACCGGTTCGTCCTTGGCCGCCAGTTCGCTCATGCGCTTTTCGATTTGCGCGAGGTCTTCAGGCGTGAACGGCCGCTTGTAGGCAAAGTCGTAATAAAAGCCGTTCTCGATCACCGGGCCGATCGTGACCTGCGCCTCCGGGAATAGGTCCTTCACCGCATAGGCCAGCAAGTGGGCGGTGGAATGGCGGATCAGCTCCAGCCCTTCCGGGTCCTTGGCCGTCACGATGGAGAGTGCGCTGTTTTGCTCGATCCGATGGGACGTGTCGACGAGCTGCCAGCCCCCGTCATTCGCGGCCGGTAGCTTGCCGCCCAACGCGGCCTTGGCCAGGCCCGGGCCAATCGAAGCGGCTACCTCGGCCACCGTGACCGGCGCCTCGAAGTCGCGTTTGGAACCGTCTGGAAGCGTGATCTGAATCATGGGTGTCATCAACAATAAAAAAGCGCGGTCGGCGCCGCGCTTTGGATACAGGGAAAGAAAAGAGAAAAAACGCCCGAAGGCGCGCCGCTCAGCCCTTGGACTTGCAAAACCCCGTCGGTGTAGTTCGCGGTGTCATAACCGAAGCTGCCTTTCCCGTTCTTGTCTGCTGTCGATCGCGCGATTTTACCTGCTCCGCCGCAATGTAACGCGACGGTAAAACCGGGCCATCTCGGTCGGCCGAACTTCCGGCCTGCGCGTTGAGCATCGGCAACCTTCGCCCTCCGATGCGGTCGGCACTCATTTTCCAGAAAGCAGCAAATGAACAACATTCCCGCCCCCGGTTTCAGAATCGCGCGTCTTGCGGCGGTTTCGCTTCTCGCGGCCGCTGTACTTTCGGCTTGCGTGGTGGCTCCAGCACCGCGCCGCGGCGCTTACCCGGTCCAGGAGGTCGTCGTCGAGTCAAACCTCCCGCCGCCGGCGCCCTATACCGAAGTGATTCCGGCGCCGCCCTATACCGGCGCGGTCTGGGTCGGCGGCTATTGGGGTTGGTCCGGCGGCCGCCATCAATGGGTGCCGGGCCGCTGGGCGCAGCCGCGGCCTGGGTATGCCTGGAGGCCGCACCGCTGGGAACCGGCGGCGCGCGGCGGCTGGGTGCTGCGCGGCGGATTCTGGGCGCGGTGACGGGCTGGACCGGTCGTCTACCTGGTAGACCTTGCCGAGTGGGGCCATGCCGGGTTGCAGCGTTTGCAGCCCGGGCCTATGCTTAATGCTTAACTCGCCCGAGGAACTCCTGATGAAAACCACTGTCCGCATATCCGCTACGATGCTCGGCGCTGCCGCGCTGCTGGCAAGTTTCGCCGCCGCCGCTTGCGGCGACCAGGCTTCGGCTGAGCCGCTTGACAAGAAGCTAGGACTGACACCATCGGTTGCCGGCTCGGCAACGGCTGTGTCGCATGCGCCGTCTGTTGCCTCCGTTCGGCCCGAGGGCAACCAGCGCACGGTCGATCGGCGGGCGTCGGCGGGCGCACCGAAGCCTAGCCTCGCTCCGCAGCACAAAGATGGAACGTTGCTGGCGCGCTACCACAATTGGTGATCCGATACCGAGGTTCGCGCACGTCTGTGGCGCTTGCGTTGGGCCATCGTGCCCAGACAGCCACCATCGGTCGCCGCGCGAATAGCCGCCTTTTTTAGCGGCGCCGAAACACCAAGTCCCAAACCCCGTGCCCCAGCCTGAGGCCGCGATTCTCGAACTTGGTCAGCGGGCGGTAGTCGGGCCGCGGGGCGAAGTCTCCGGCCGTGTTGCGCAGCAGCGGCTCTGCCGACAGCACTTCGAGCATCTGGTCGGCATAAGGCTGCCAGTCGGTCGCGCAATGTAGATAACCGCCGATCCGAAGGCGCAATGCCAACTCCCGCGCCAACGGCGGCTGGATCAGGCGGCGCTTGTGATGCCGCTTCTTGTGCCACGGATCGGGAAAGAAGATGTGAATGCCGGCGAGGCTTTGCGGCGCGATCATCTGCGCCAGCACTTCCACCGCATCGTGCTGCAGGATGCGGATGTTGGCAAGGTTTTGCTCGCCGATGCGCTTAAGTAGCGCGCCAACGCCGGCTTCATGCACCTCGCAGCAAAGGAAGTTCTTCTCCGGCGTCTGCGCCGCGATCGCGGCCGTTGCTTCGCCCATGCCGAAACCGATTTCGAGGATCGTCTCCGCAGTTCGGCCGAATGCGCCCGTGAGATCGAGCCGGTTCGCTTGGTACGGCAGAACGAAGCGTGGGGCCAGTTCGGCGAACGCGCGCGCCTGGCCCTCGGTGGTGCGACCGGCGCGGCGCACGAAGCTGCGAATGCGGCGCGGGTGCGCGATGTCCGCATCGGGGGCGGCGGCAGGAGCGTTGGGCGCGCGATCGACGATATGCTCCTGCCCCCGGTCGCTTGTGTCAGGGACGTCGTCAGAAGGTGGGGTTGCAGCATCGGTCACGCTCTGAATTGTAGAAAGCGGGCGGCCCTGGTTCGAGTCAGGTCGAGCCGAACGGCAGCGAGCGCCACTCGACCACCCAAGCCGCGAGTGCATCGGCTGCCGTGCCGCTGCGAGCGCTCAATCCCAATACGAGGGCCGCGGCGTTGAGCGCGGCCAGCGGCTCGCCCGTAGCGAGCGGTTCGGCGCCGTTCTGCTTGGAGAGCTTTTCGCCGTCCGCACCGAGCACCAACGGCGTGTGCAGGTAGCGCGGTTGGGGCAACCCCAACGCGCGCTGTAGCACGATCTGCCGGGCCGTGTTGCCGGCCAGATCTTCGCCACGGACCACGTCGGTGATGCCTTGCTCCGCGTCGTCGACCACCACCGCGAGCTGGTAGGCCCACAGACCATCGGCGCGACGCAGCACGAAATCGCCAACGGTTTGCTCGACATCCTGCTGCTGCGCGCCGAGCCGCCGGTCTTGCCATGCAACCTCGTTCGCTATCTTTTTCATATCTGAAAACGACCCCTGGGCAAGCGGTGGAGTCGCTTTTTGTTCTGAAAATACCCCATTCGCGATGGCCTTGGCAACGTTCAGGCGCCACGCGCCCGCCGCCCGGCCGTGCACACCGTAACGACAGGTGCCGGGGTAGACCAGCTCGCCATGCCGCTCGGTGCGCAGGCCCAGCGCCGCATTCGCCTGCTCGATGTCGCGCCGGCTGCAACCGCATGGATAAGCCCGCCCGGCCGCGCCGAGCCGATCGAGCGCCGCCTGATACAACGCGCCGCGATCGGATTGATGAAGCGGCGGCTCGTCGGCCAGCAGCCCGCAATCGGCCAGTTGGCCAAGGATCTTCTCGGCCACGCCGGGCACGCAGCGTGGAGAGTCGACGTCCTCGATCCGCACCAGCCAGACGCCGTCGTGAGCGCGCGCGTCGAGCCAGCTCGCCAGCGCCGCCACCAGCGACCCGGCATGCAGCGCGCCGGTGG
>JBDTRV010000255.1:0-4815 GCA_039931475.1 Burkholderiales bacterium
CGGCCATGCCCGTGGCTGCGAGCTTCAGCAGATCGCGCCGCCTCTGGTAGACGGAAAGTGGCGTGATCTCGCTCGTTGGGCGATGAACAAAGCCGGATTTACGGGTCTGGATCAGCATGGCGGGTACCTCGTCGATCTGCGCTCACCGGCACCAGCCGATTCGCACTGGGTCACGTCCTCAAGTGGCGCGCGCTCTTCCTTAGAAATTCGTTTTTGCGACGAGCAAAGTTACAGGTGCTCGCTCATTCGTTACAAAGTTCCGTAACTGTGCAGGCCGCTCAGAAACATGTTAACTCCCAGGAACGCAAACGTCGTGATGGCCAACCCGGTGAGCGCCCACCACGATGCGACGGTCCCGCGCAGCCCCTTCATGAGCCGCATGTGCAGCCAGGCCGCGTAATTGAGCCAAACGATCAACGCCCACGTCTCCTTCGGGTCCCAGCTCCAGTAGCCGCCCCAGGCTTCAGCGGCCCACAGCGCGCCGAGCACGGTGGCGATCGTGAAAAAAGCGAAGCCGACCGCGATCGCCTTGTACATCACGTCGTCCAGCACTTCAAGGCTTGGCAAACGCGCCGCGATGCGCTTGCGCCCGAAAAGGATGCCCGCGACGATCAAGGCAGAGATACCGAAGTAGACGGCCCAGTAGCTGCCACCGGCCTCTGTCGTCGCCTTGCGGAACACGATCGGCTCGAAGCACAGCACGATGCCCAGAAGCCACAGCGGCGCAAGCTTCCACCAGCGGGTTTCCGTCGCCTGCTGCTTGATGAGATAGGCAAACGCAACCATCGCCGACAGCGCGAACGTGCCGTAGCCGATGAAGTTGGCAGGCACGTGCAGCTTCATCCACCAGCTCTTGAGCGCAGGAACCAGCGGTTGGATTTCATGCGCGCCGCGCACCACCGTGTACCAGAGCAGAAAACCCACGGCCGCGCTCACCACCAGCATCACGAACGCGCCGAGCGCCCGCGTGTCGTATTGCGCTTCGTAGTAGAGGTAGAACGTGGTGGTCAGCCAGCAGAACAGCACGAACACCTCGTACAGATTGCTGACCGGAATGTGGCCCACGTCGGCGCCGATCAGATAGCTTTCGTACCAGCGCACGAGCGATCCGATGAGCGCCATGCCCACGGCCACCCAAGCCAGGCGCGAGCCGATGCGCTCCATGGTCGTGCTCATGTATGTCTGGCCCGGGGCGGCGACTCCGGCACCAGCCCCTCCAGGGGGCGAGCCACTGCCTTCGGAGCGGCCGAGCGACAGTTGCTCCCCCGGCACGATGAATCCGAGCCAGTAAAACGCGGTGCTCATGAAGAACAGCATGCTCATCCAGAGGATCGCGGATTGGCTCGACAGGAAATACTTGAGCCCTAACACCGTCTCCGCACGAGCCAGGCTGCCCTGCCCTCCCGTCTGGTACAGGGCGATCGCGAGCAACGCAAAGGCGGCGGCGGCCAGCATCAAAACGCGCAACGGCCGCCAGAACCAGCCGATCCAGATCGCGGCCGGCATGGCGCCGATCAGGATGCCTTTTTCGTAAACGTCCATGAACGAGGCGTAGCGCGAAAAGGCAAACGCACCGCCCGCGATCACGATCGCCGCGAACAACCAGTCGAACCAGTTGCGACGCGCGAAGAAGCGTTCGTTCAGCTCAAGCGTGCGGGTTGCCTGCGGCGCCTGCGTGGCCGCATGGTGCGGCGTCGTGACTGCGGTATTCATGTTTTCACCCCGATCAATTTTTCTTTCAACAGGTCGAACTCGCGGTCGCCGTCCATCGTCTTGCGATTGGTTGACAACGCCATGGTCGCATGGGTGCGCCCGTCTTTGGTGCCGAGCCAGACCCAGACCCGACGCTCGCGCACGTACAGCATCGCAAAAACCCCGAGGATCAGCAAGGCGCATCCCAGATAGACCACTTTCTTGCCAGGCGCGCGAGCGACCTGGAACACGCTGGCCTGCACCTGCGTGAAGTCCTTGAGCTCGAACGCCAACGGCGCCGGGTACAACTGCGCGTCCGATAGCGCGATCACCGATCGTGTCATGAACCCTTGCGTCTTTTCATCAGGCAACAGCGGTGCGATGCCAGCTTGCTCGCGCTCGAGCTGCGCCAGCTCGAACAGCGTTCCGCTCAATAGCCTCAGCAGAACCTCGCCCGCGCGCTCGCGCTCGCCTTTGGGCACGTTCGATTCGATGAAATCGGACAGGGCCTGCAGACCGCTGACCTCGACGGCCCTGTCACCCTCGCGCTTGCGATCGGCTCCGGCAAACAGATCGAGCGCACGCGATGCCGACGCCGCCAGTTGCCGCGTCAGCTCCGGCCGATCGGCCGCGACCGCCGCCTTCGCATAGCGCTGCACCGCCTGCTCGCGCAGCGCAGGATCGGCCAGTGCCGCGGAGAGGCGCACGAAGCCGTCGAGCCCGCCTTTGTCGTCGGCCGGAATCCGCAGGTAGCGAAACGGCTCCGAAGGCGACGCGCGCATACCCATCAGATAGACCGGCACGCCGTCGCCGGTGTCGATCGGCAGCATGTAGTTGTGGAACTCCCTCGCTTGGCCCGCCGCATCGCGCAGCTTGTAGCCGACGCTCGGGCCGACGTTGCGGATTTCCTTCTTGGTCGCGGTCTTGTTCGCGGCGCCCAGTCGCTCCTGAATCGCGGCACCCAGATCGACCCCGCGCACATCCGCGCCGGACCCGCCGGGATTGCCGAAGTTTTCGACATTGAGCACCCGCAAGCTGGTGAACTCGAGCGTGAGTTGGTCCTCGGTGCCGGTTTTCAGCAGCGCGGTCGATCCGCCAATCACGCCTTCGATGTCGAACGGTTTAGCTTGTCCGTTGATCGGCACCGCGCGCAGCTTCACTTTCGAGCCGCCATCGTCGAAGCTCGATTGATAAATCTCGACGCCCTTGAAACTGGCCGGATGGTTGACCTCGACCCGCGCCGGAATCTGCTCGTCCGTTTCCTTGTCGTGAATCACGATTTCGCTGGCGAACATCTTGGGCATGCCAGTCGAGTAATACTCGACGATGAATTTTTTCAGCTCAATCGAGAACGGCAAGTCCTGCAACAGCACGCCGCTCGGCTGCGCGATGATCGCGGTGCTCGCGCGCGTGCCCTCGGTCACCAGCAGGTTCGCGCGGAACGTCGGATTGGTCGGCGGCAGGCGGTGCTCGGGTTTGACGTCGGCGATCATGCCGCCGCCTGTATAAGCGGTCTTGTCGCCCAGCCACATCTGCGCGCGAATGATCATGTCGCCATCGAGCAAGCCGCCCAGGCACACCAGAACGATGGCGCTGTGGGCCGCGATGTAGCCGATCTTGTTGGCCGCCCCCGCCTTGGCCGCGACCATGACGCCGCCGTCAATTTGACCAACGGCCGGCGGGCGCTCCTGGAGCCGCACTTTCCAGCCACCTGTGGCCAGCGTCGCCCCGATGCGCTCTGCGGCCTGCCTTGGGCGTTCGTCCAAGTCGTTTTCCGCCTTGTGGTGAAACGCCTTCAGGCTCTGCTCGCGGATATTCTCCTTGTAGGTGCGCAGGTCGGTCAGGATTTTGGGCGCATTGCGCGCGATGCAAAGCGACGTGCTCGTTACCAGAAACGCAAGGATCAGCAGGAACCACCAGGCGCTGTAGACCGAATAGAGGCTGACGGCCGAGAACACCTCGGCCCAGAACGGCCCGAACTGATTCACGTAGTTGTTCAACGGCTCGTGCTGCTTGAGCACGGTGCCGATCACCGACGCGATGCAGATGATCGTGAGCAGCGAAATCGAAAACCGCATCGACGAGAGCAACTCCACCGCCGCGCGCAATGGGCGCGGGCCGGTGTTGACGTGAAGGCCTTCGGTCGAAACGGACATGGAACTCGATTGTCGGAGGATTAAAGCGCCAAAGGCGGGTCACCCAAAGATGCACCCGCCCCTGGCGTGGATGATCGGTCCCATTTTCTCGGGGCCGCAAGGCGCCCCGGTCAACGCAGACCGGCGATGTAATCGGCCACGGCCTGGATGTCGTGGTCGTTCATGTATTTGGCAACGCCAGCCATCTGCGGGCTATTGGCGCGCGTGCCTTCACGAAACCCGATCAACGTGCTGGCGGTGTAGTCGGCGAACTGGCCGGAAAGCCGTGGGAACTGGGTCGGAATGCCGGCGCCGTTCGGGCTGTGGCAGCCGGCGCAGGCCGGGATTTCCCGGTTCGTGTCGCCGCCGCGGAACAGCCGTTCGCCCTTGACGACCAGCGCCGGATCCTTGGCGAATCCTGGTTTTTGCTTCTTGGTGGCGAGCCAGAACGAAACGTTCTTCATGTCGTCATCGCTCAGGCCGGCCGCGAAGCCCTGCATGATCGCGTTCTTGCGCTTGCCGGACTTAAATTCCTGCAACTGTTTGACGAGATAGTGCGGATGCTGCTCGGCCAATTTGGGCTGCGCCGGCACGCTCGAATTGCCGTCTGCGCCGTGGCACGAGGCGCACATCTGGCCATAAAGCGCTTCGCCCTTGGCAAGGTCGGGTTTGACCGCCACCTTGGGCGCGGCCGCCGCCGGCGCCGCGCCTTCTTTCGCGGCTTCGGCCGCATGAGCTGGGACCATCAGGGTGGCTGCCAGCGCGGCAGCCAGAATCAACAGGCTAGGCAACTTCATGTTTTCGTGTAGCCGCGTGCAACGGCGGCGTGATATATGGCGCAAAACGGGCTGATTCTACAATCATGCCTCGGGCGCTCCCCGAATTTCAGACCATGTCCCAACCTTCCGCCACCTCCTCAACCCAAGCGCCCGACCCAGCGCTCGCCCAAGCGCCGGACACGAGGCCAACCTCTTCCGCCGCTGACGAT
>JBDTRV010000256.1:0-4804 GCA_039931475.1 Burkholderiales bacterium
GCCTGCAGCGTGGGGCGTGTGCGCAATTCGGGGAACTGGCCGCCCCGAACCACCTGCAGCAGTTGCACGATGAACTCGATCTCGCGGATGCCGCCGCGCGAGATCTTCACATCGTTGGCCCGATCGGGCCGGCCCGCGCAGCGCCGCACCGCGTTTTCGCGAATCTGCCGATGCAGCACGCGCAGCGAGTCGAACACGTTGTAGTCGAGGTAGCGGCGGAACACGAACGGCAGCACCGCACCGCGCAGCGCCTGCGCGTTGCCGCTTTCGACGCATTCGCGCGGCGCGACGACCCGGCTCTTGAGCCAGGCAAAGCGCTCCCATTCACGGCCCTGCGCCTGAAAGTACTCTTCCAGCGCGGCAAGCGACACGGCGGCCGGCCCCGAGTTGCCGTTCGGCCGGAGCGCGAGATCGACGCGGAACACGAAGCCGTGCTCGGTGACGTCGCCGATCAGATGCGCAATGCCCTTGACCGCCTTGGCGAAGTATTCGTGGTTCGAGATGCTGCCTTGCCCATGCCCTTTGCGCTGCGGGTTGCCCGCGGTTTCGCCGCCCTTGTCGTAGACGTAGATCAGGTCGATGTCGCTCGAAACGTTGAGTTCGCGGGCGCCGAGCTTGCCCATGCCGACGATCCAGAGCGAGGCGCGGTTGCCATCCGGCCGCATCGGGGCGCCGTGCGCTTCGTCGAGCTGCCGCTGCACCTCGGTGGCCGCGACGTCGAGCGCGAACTCGGCCAGTTGCGTGACCGCGCCGGTCACGACGTCGAGTGGCGCCTGCTGATCGCAGTCCAGCACGGCCAGCCGCTCCATCACGAGTTGGCGCAAGATGCGCAGCGCGGTCGCGCAGTCGTCGCCGCGTGCAGAAAGCGCGCTGTATGCGTGTTGCAAATGCTCCGTGTTCGGCGTGCCTTCGGACAACAGCGGCAATTCGTCGCCGTAGCGGCGATGCAGCCGCTTTATGAAGCGCGACTGCATCGAAAGCGGTTCGTTGCTCACGGCGGGTTCGGCCTGCGCGGAATCTTGCGCAATCGCGCCGGTCATAATTTGAAACCCCCTTCAAGCATCCATGAGCGACTCACCGGCCCCCCCTCCCAAACGCGTGAAATTCGTCGCACAGGCCGCGAAATGGTTGTTGTGGCTACTGGTGGCTGCATGGACTGTGGTCGCGCTCGGCGCGTTGGTCTTGCACGGATTCATTGTGCCGCGAATTGATGAGTTCCGTCCCCACATTGAAACGCGGCTCTCACGCGCGCTTGGAGTGCCGCTTTCGATCGGCCACATCAACGCGCGCTCCGAAGGCGTGTTTCCAACGATCGAACTCGCCGACGTGGCGTTGCTCGATGCGGCCGGTGCGCCGGCGCTGCGCTTGAAAAAAGTGGTGGCAACTGTGTCGCCCGCGTCAATCTGGCGCGCCGGCTTCGAGCAGTTGTACGTGGGCGAGCCCGACCTTGAAATCCGCCGCCGTGCCGACGGAACGTTCAATCTAGGCGGTTTGAAGTTCGGCGATCCGGCCGGCGCGAAGGATGATGACCACGACGCCGCCGACTGGCTGTTCGCGCAGCGCGAACTCGTGGTCGAGGGGGGCGCCGTGCGCTTCGTCGATGAACAAACCGGCGCGGCGCCGCTGGCGTTCGAGAAAGTCGACCTGGTGCTGCGCAATGCCGGCCGCAAACACGAAGCGCGGATCGACGCGACCCCGCCCGAGCAGGTTGGCGAGCGCTTCACCTTGATGGCCACGATGCGCCAGCCGCTGTTCAGCCTGCACAAGGGGCGATGGCGCGAATGGAGCGGGCAGATTTACGCCGACGTGCCGCGCGTGTCGGCCGAGTCGCTTGCCCCCTGGCTTGCGCGAGGCGACGGCGCCGAAGTGGCGCAAGGGCGCGGTTCGGTGCGAGCGTGGGCCGACGTCAAGCGTGCCCAAGTCACCTCGGCCGACGCGCAGGTGACTGCCTTCGACGTGCGCGCCCGCGCCGGCAAGGATCTGGCGCCGCTAGCGCTCAAAACGTTGGCGGCGCGCATCGAGTGGCGCGCGGCCGAAGGGGGTTTCGATCTGTCGGCCGATGAACTGCGGCTGGTCGCGGAAGACGGGGCGGTGTGGCCCGGCAGCGACCTGCGTCTCAGCCTGCGGGAGTCCGCGACTCTCGGCGAGTTGCGCTCGGATCGGATCGACTTGGCGATGCTGTCCCGCATCGCGCTCGGATTGCCGATGGATGGCGCGTTGCGCGAAGTCTTGGTACGCCACGCGCCCAAAGGACAGCTCGAAGATCTGGAAGCGAACTGGCAGCGCCCGACCGATGCGGAGCTGCGGTACAGCGCCAAGGGCCGCGCCGTTGGCCTCGAGTTCGCCGCGCAGCCGTCCCCTAAGACACGGGAAACCGGCATGCCGGGCGCGCGGAACCTGAACGCTGTGTTCGACTTCGACCAATCCGGCGGCAAGGCGCAGGTGTCGATCGAGGACGGCTCGCTTTCATTTCCTGGCATCTTCGAAGACCCGCTGGTGGCGGTGAGTCGACTGAGCAGCACCGTGGAATGGCAAGTCAGCGGTGAGCAGTTCGCGTTGCAGTTTCCGGATTTGGTGTTCGCCAATGCCGATGCGGCCGGGCAGGCCCGCATCGGCTGGCGCACCAGCGATCCCGCCACCGCGAAAAGCAAATCGCGCTTTCCCGGTGTGCTCGATCTGGAAGGATCGCTGTCGCGTGCCAATGCCACGCGGGTGTATCGCTATTTGCCGCTCGACCTGCCGCGGGATGTGCGGCACTATGTGGCGCAGGCGGTGATTGGTGGGAGCGCTACGAGCGTCAAGTTCAAGGTAGCGGGCGACATCCGAGAAATCCCGTTTTCCGATCCGCGCCGCGGCGAGTTTCGCATCGCCGCGAACGTGCGCGACGCCACCTTTGCCTACGTGCCGCGCTCCATGCAGCCGGCCAGCGAAGCGCCGTGGCCGCCGCTTTCTCAACTGTCGGGTGAGGTAGTGTTCGAACGTGCTTCGATGCGGGTCAACGGCGCGCGCGGGCGCTTCGGGGCCGCGCCCGGTCTGCCGTTTTCCGATACCAGCGCGAAGATCGCGGACCTGGACCGACCCGTGGTTTCGGTCGCCGCGGAACTGAACGCGCCCCTCGCCGACATGCTCAAGGTCGTGAAGTCCTCGCCGATCGATTCGCTCATTGGTGGGTCGCTTTCGCGCGCCAGCGGCACCGGTGCGGCCGGGCTGAAGCTGAGCCTGACCCTGCCCGTCACCACGCTTGAAAAGTCGACCTTGCAGGGCAGCGTGGCGCTCGCGAACAACGACCTGCGGATCGTTCCGGACAGCCCGTTGCTACAGAACGCGGGCGGCACCGTTTCGTTCAACGAAAACGGCTTCAAGCTCGAAGGCGCGACCGCGCGGCTGTACGGCGGGCAAGCGCGCATCGAGGGCACGAGCGGCGCGTTGGGCAACCCGGTGGCCTCGGATGCTGGCGCGCCGCTGGCCGAGTTTCGGGCGCAGGGTAGCGTCACGGCGGAAGGCTTGCGGAGCGCGGGCGAACTCGGCGCTCTGGCACGACTGGCTGCGCAACTCGAAGGCGAAACCGGCTACGAAGCGCGGCTGGCCATTACGCGCAACGGGCCGGAACTGCTCGTGACGAGCGATCTTCAAGGGCTGGCTTCAACCCTGCCCGCGCCACTTGCCAAAACGGCGAACAGCGCGTTGCCGCTGCGCTTCGAGAACGCGCCGCTCAAAGGAACCGCCGGCGTGAGGCCGCAGGACCGGATCAAGCTCGACCTTGGCCAGATCCTCTCCGCCCACTATGTGCGCGACGTTTCGAGCGACACGGCGCGCGCGCTGCGCGGCAGCATCGCGCTCGGTTTGCCGGCGGCGAAAGCCGCGCCGCTGCCAACGGCTGGCGTGGCCGCCCGCATCGAGCTTGCGCAATTCGACGCCGACACCTGGGAGACGTTCCTCGATCCGCCAAACGCCCGCGCCGCAGCGGCCAAGCGGCCGGCGGACAAGGACCCGGACGCCGCTTTGCGCAGCTACTGGCCAACCCAGTGGCAGGCCCGGGTCGCGAACCTGGAAGTGCTCGGCTATCGGCTTGACAACGTGGTGCTCGATGGCACGCGAGATGCCGCGCAGTGGCGCACCGAGATCAAGGCAGACCAGCTCGCGGGCCAGCTCCAGTGGCGCGAAGGAGAGGGCAGCGCGCCCGGTATCGTCAGCGCGCGGCTCAAGCGGCTGGCGCTGCCCGATCCGCAGCCGGCGGCCGCGAACCTGGCACCGGAAAAGCCGGCCGAACGATTGCCGGCGCTCGACGTCGTGGTCGACGACTTCGAGTTGCATGGCCTGAAGCTCGGACGCCTCGAAATCGATGCGGTCAACCGCACCACCGGCACTTCCCCCCAAATGGCCGGCACGCGCGAATGGCGTCTGAACAAGCTCAATCTGACCACGCCCGACGCGCGCTTCTCTGCCAATGGCAGTTGGGCGCGGGCCGGCGCGCGCATTGATGCGCTGCGCACGAAGATCGACTTCAGCCTGGACATCGCGGACTCAGGCGCATTGCTCAGCCGCTTCGGCATGAAGAACGTGCTAAAGCGCGGGCGCGGGGCGATGGAGGGGCGCCTGGCCTGGAGCGGCTCGCCGCTGTCGCTCGACTATCCGACCCTGGCCGGCCAATTCCATCTGAGCGTCGAATCGGGTCAGTTCCTGAAGGCGGACCCGGGGCTGGCCAAGCTGCTCGGCGTGCTGAGCCTGCAGGCGTTGCCGCGCCGACTCACGCTCGATTTTCGCGACATCTTCAGCGACGGCTTCGCGTTCGACTTCATCCGTG
>JBDTRV010000257.1:0-4795 GCA_039931475.1 Burkholderiales bacterium
TCGCTTGCTTCCGGCCATTCAGGCTCCGGCTCCGGGTCGATGCGGCGCATCACGGCCGCATAGATCGCGAGAATCGCGACGAACGCCAGCACGCCGCCCTGCGCTGCCAGCCAGTAGTTGAACGGCCAGCCAGCGATCGAAAACTGAAGATCGCGCGCGAAAAAAAGAAGAACGAACGACAGCACGAACCACGCCATCAACAGCACCGCCTGGAGCTTCAGGCGCTGCCTTCGATGCGGGTCCGCGGCGGGCGCGTCGGCCATGGCCGTGTCAGTTCTGGGCCAGCGCTTTCCAGGTCTCGATCACACTGTCCGGATTGAGCGAGATCGACGCGATGCCCTGCTCGACCAGCCAGCGCGCGAAATCCGGGTGGTCGCTCGGTCCCTGGCCGCAGATGCCGACGTACTTGTTCTGACGCTTGCATTCGGCGATCACCTGGGCGAGCAGCGCCTTGACGGCCGGATCGCGCTCGTCGAAATCGGCGGCGAGCAACTCGAGCCCCGAATCGCGATCAAGACCGAGCGTGAGCTGGGTAAGGTCGTTCGAGCCGATCGAGAAACCGTCGAAGTGATCCAGGAACTCGCGAGCGAGAATTGCATTGCTCGGCACCTCGCACATCATCACGATCTTGAGATCGTCCTTGCCGCGCTCCAGCCCCTGGTGCGCAAGCAGCTTCATCACCTTCTCGGCCTGACCCAAGGTGCGAACGAACGGCACCATGATCTGCACGTTGACGAGGCCCATGTCGGTGCGCACCCGTTTGAGCGCCTCGCACTCCATTGCAAACGCCTCGCCGAATTCCTTGCTCAGGTAGCGCGCCGCGCCGCGAAAACCGAGCATCGGATTTTCTTCTTCCGGCTCGTAGCGGCTGCCGCCGATCAGCTTGCGATACTCGTTGCTCTTGAAGTCCGACAGGCGCACGATCACCGGTTTGGGCCAGAACGCCGCGGCGATCGTCGCGACGCCTTCCGCCACCTTGTCAACGTAGAACGCGCGGGGCGACGCATGGCCGCGCGCCACCGATTCAACCGCTTTTTTCAGATCCGGATCGACGTCCGGATAGTCGAGGATGGCCTTCGGATGCACGCCGATGTTGTTGTTGATGATGAACTCGAGCCGCGCCAGACCCACGCCGTGATTGGGCAACTGGCAAAAATCGAATGCGAGCTGCGGGTTGCCGATGTTCATCGTGATCTTGGTGGCAATTTCCGGCATGGTGCCGCGCTCGACTTCGGTCACTTCGGTCTCGAGCAAACCGTCATAGATGAAGCCGGTGTCGCCCTCGGCGCAGCTCACGGTGACCAGGGTCCCGTCGGCAAGCGCATCGGTCGCATCGCCGCAGCCGACCACCGCCGGAATTCCGAGCTCGCGCGCAATGATCGCGGCATGGCAGGTACGGCCGCCACGGTTCGTCACGATCGCGCTGGCCCGCTTCATGACCGGCTCCCAATTCGGGTCGGTCATGTCGGTCACCAGCACGTCACCGGGCTGCACCTTGTCCATCTCGGCCAGGTCATTCACCAGCCGCACCGGCCCTGTGCCTATTCTTTGCCCGATCGCGCGGCCTTCGGTCAGCACCGTTCCCTTGCCCTTGAGTTTGAAGCGCTGCTCGGACTTGCCGCGGCTCTGGCTCTTCACCGTCTCGGGCCGCGCCTGCAGGATGTACAGGTGCCCGTCGTTGCCGTCCTTGCCCCACTCGATGTCCATCGGTCGGCCGTAGTGGCGTTCGATGACGAGCGCATAGCGGGCGAGTTGCTCCACGTCCTCGTCGGACAGTGAGTAGCGATTGCGCAGCTCGGACGGCACGTCTTTGGTCGTGACGAGCTTGCCGCCCTCGGCTTTTTCCTCGGGGGTCGCGAACACCATCTGGACCTGCTTGGAGCCAAGATTGCGCCGAACCACCGCGCGCTTGCCGGCTTCGAGCATCGGCTTGTGCACGTAGAACTCGTCCGGGTTGACGGCGCCCTGCACCACGGTTTCGCCCAGGCCGTAGCTTGAAGTGATGAACACCACGTCCTCGAAGCCCGATTCGGTGTCGATCGTGAACATCACGCCGGCCGCGCCCAGATCGGACCGCACCATGCGCTGCACGCCAGCCGACAGCGCAACGTCCGCATGCGCGAAACCCTTGTGCACGCGGTAGCTGATCGCGCGGTCGTTGTAGAGCGAGGCGAACACCTCTTTCATCTTGTGCAGCACGTCCTCGATGCCGACCACGTTCAGAAACGTTTCCTGCTGGCCGGCGAAGGATGCGTCGGGCAGATCCTCGGCCGTGGCCGAGGATCGCACCGCGAAGCTCGCGCTTCTGTCGCCTTCGCTCAAGGTCACGAATGCTTCCTCGATCGCCTGCTGCAAGTCGGCTGGGAACGGCTGTGCCTCGACCATCCTGCGAATGTCGGCGCCGGCGGCGGCGAGCGCACGCACGTCATCGGTGTCGAGCGCATCGAGCCGCGCGTTGATGCGGTCGGCCAAGCCGTCGTGCTTCAGAAATTCGCGAAACGCATGGGCGGTGGTCGCAAAGCCGGTCGGCACCCGCACGCCCTCGGGCAGTTGCGAGATCATTTCGCCGAGGCTCGCGTTCTTGCCGCCGACCGACTCGACGTCGGTCATTCTCAATTGCTCGAACGGCACGACCAGGGCGTTCGGGCTGAATAGGTCGGACATAGGGAAGCTCCAGAGTTTGAAACGGTGCTCGGCGCCATCGAAGAGGCGCGCGAGGGCCGCGCTGGAAGCTCGAGAAACGTGATGAAGAGGCTGGCGCGGCCCGGGGAATTCGGGTATTGCGCCTCATTCTAGGGGGACGCTCGGCCGTCGATGCACTCGCCCAGGGGGCTGCCTGGTGCGTCCGCAAGCGCCCTCGTCGGTGCGGACGTCAAGCCGTTATTTGCCCGCCGACGCGACCAGCGGCTGGTCCGGTGACTGTTTTCGCGCATCGGCCACGCCCGCCAGCGCGACTGCAACCATCATCAGGAACAGCACCCGATGCCAGCCACCGCGCTCGTTGGCGCGGCGTCGCAATTTCCTGATTTCGCGCGCCTTCTGCATCTTCATGATCGGTCTCCTCGCGAGCGCAATCCCATGAGCGGGTTGCGGCTATAAACTGGCCCCATTCTTTTCCGCTGCGCTGAAAAACCGATGCCAACTCGTACCGTTTTCTTCATTTCCGATGGCACCGGCATCACCGCCGAGACTTTTGGCAATGCGATCCTGGCCCAGTTCGACCTGACGCCCAAGCACGTGCGGCTGCCCTTCATCGACACGGTGGACAAGGCGCATCAGGTCGTGCGACAGATCAACCACCGGGCCGAGATCGAAGGCGAGCGGCCGATCGTGTTCACCACGCTGGTCGATGCAAACGTGCTGCAGGTGATCGAAGAAGGCAGCAAAGGCATGCTGCTCGACATGTTCGGCACCTTCGTGCGGCCGCTCGAGCAGGAGCTCAAGATCAAGTCGCACCACCGGGTCGGCCGCTTTCCCGACGTGAGCAAGAGCAAGCCCTACCACGACCGCATCGAGGCGATCAACTTCAGCCTGGAGCATGACGACGGGCAGTCGAACCGCGATCTGGAGCAGTCCGACGTGATCCTCGTCGGAGTGAGCCGCAGCGGCAAGACGCCGACCTCCCTCTATCTGGCGATGCAGCACGGCCTGAAGGCGTCGAACTATCCGCTGATTCCGGAGGACTTCGATCGCAAGCAACTACCGCCCGCGCTGGTGCCGCACAAGTCGAAGATCTTCGGGCTGACGATCAATGCCGATCGCCTGGCCGAGATTCGCAACGAACGGCGGCCCGGCTCGAAGTACGCCTCGCTCGAAAACTGCCGCATGGAAGTGGCAGAAGGCGAAGCAATGATGCGGCGCGCCGGCATCCGCTGGCTGTCCACCACAACCAAGTCGATCGAGGAAATCGCGACGACGATCCTGCAGGAGATTCGGCCGGAGCGGTTGAGTTATTGAGCCGGCCGATCAACCGTATCTTTTCGCCAACTGGCTCGCGCCTCCAGCGACCCCGCGCTGAATTTCGGCCACGCAGCCACGCTCGAGCTTCGCAAGGCGCGCCACTTCGCGCTGGCTGGGTGGTTTTTCTTCCGGGTCGCCCTCCGGGGAGCAGCGGTCGGTGTCGCCTGACGCCACGAGCGGCTCGACCCGGGCCACATCGCACCGCAAGCGTCAGGCGCCGATGAAGCTGCGCGAATCGACGGCGGACAAGAATTTTTCGCCAGCCGTCGCGGTGGGCTATCGGTTCGCGGGCGCGGGCGCGGCGGCGTGCATCACGAACGAACCGGCGAGCATCCAGCAAAGGACGGAACGAAATCGGGACATTGGTTGGCGCTGGGTTGGAGCTCGGTTTGCGTCGGGTAGGCGTCGGGCCAAGGAGTGCAAAAGCGCGGACGGCCGAGCCAGGTGGCCCGTGCATCGGCGCGCGCGGTCGAGAACATTGTTGCCCGCCGGCAACCCGCGTTAGAGTGGGCTGATGAGCCGCTCCAGCCAACGTCCGTGACCGATTCCACACCCGCCACCCCGAACGCCGACGTGGCGCTGCTGGACGCGGCGCGCACGGCCGCGCGCCTGCCCTATCTGGCGCTGGCCGACGAGATCGCGCGGCTGCTCGCCGACCCGTCAGTCCACGTGCCGCCGCGCCTCGTCCAGCCCCTGCCCGGAGGCGGCAGCCTGTTCGTGATGCCGGCACACGACAGCCGCATCGCGATCACCAAGCTGATCACCTTCACGCCGGCCAACGCCAGCAGTGCGCGCCCGACCATCCAGGGCGACGTCGTGGTGTTCGACATTTCGA
>JBDTRV010000258.1:0-4791 GCA_039931475.1 Burkholderiales bacterium
GGCTCGTGCATGTGAGTGCAGTTGTAGAAGCGGCAGTTTTCGGTCAGCGGCGCCAAGTCCGGCATCAGCTTCGCAAGCCGCATCGGGTCGATGTGCTGGAGGCCGAACTCCTGAAACCCCGGCGAGTCGATCAGCGCGCTGGTCCGATCCGCATCGAGCCAGTACCAGGTGGTGCTGGTGGTCGTGTGCTTGCCCGAGTTCAGCGCCTTGGACACCTCGCGAGTGAGCGCGGCGGCGCCGGGCACGAAGCAGTTCGTGAGCGTGCTCTTCCCGGCGCCGGATGGGCCGATGGTGAGCGTCGTCTTGCCATCGAGCAAGGCGCGTAGGCGCGCGGTACCCTCGTCGCCGCAGTCCTTCAGCGCAAGCGGCAGCAACTCGTAGCCCGTCGCGGCATAGGGCAGCAGGCGCTGCCAAGCGCGCTCGAACGGCAACCCCAGATCTCGTTTGTTCAGCGCAATGATGGGCGTGATCCCTTCGGCCTCGGCCGCGATCAGCGCGCGCGCCAGTTGCTGCTCGGAAAACACAGGATCGGCAGCGATCAGGATCAGCACCTGGTCGATGTTGGCCGCGAACATCTTGCTGCGCACCTCGTCCTGGCGCCAGAACAGATTGCGCCGCGCAAGCACCGCCTCGATCGTTCCCTCGTCCTGGCTCGGTTGCCAGCGCACTTTGTCGCCGACGACCGCTTCGCTCTTTTTGCCGCGCGGGTGGCAGATGAGGCGCTCGCCGTGGGGCGTTTCGACGACGAAGTGGCGGCCGTGCCCGGCCACCACCAGGCCGACTTGCGCTTCGCTCAAACGCGACCCCGGCCGTTCTGGGACCGATCGCGAGTGTCAGTGGGGCGTATTGGCCAACAGGCTCGGCGGACGCTGGCTCCAGCGGTCCACGATGCATGAGGCCAAGCGGGCCAAGTCAAGCAGGGGCTTTGGCCCTGGCTTTGCCAGGCCGCAGGCGCCGCGTTCTGCAAGGGGGAGCACTTGTCGCCCGGCCGCTCCGAAGACAGTTGCTCGCCCCCTCGGGGGGCGGGCGCCGGAGCGGGCGGCTGGGGGCCGACATGCCAAGGCGAGAGCCGAACGACGTGAGCGAAGCCTGGCGGTGGAATCATTTCAGCAACGCATCGACCTGCCCGGCGGCATCGACATCGAGCGCCGTGATGCCGCCGGCGCTGTGCGTTGCGTAGCGCACCACGCAGCGGTTGTAATGGACGGAAAGATCAGGGTGATGGTCGGTCCGATGCGCGATCCAGACGATGGCGTTCACGAACGCGATGGTCTCGTGGTAGCCCGGGAATTTGTAGGTCTTTTCGATCGCGACGTCGCTGCCATCCCCGGTCAGCGTCCAGCCTTCGAGTTTGGCCAAAGTTGCTACGATTTCAGAAGCATTGAGTGACCGCTGCACGAGCGATGAGGCCGATTTCTGTTCAGAATTTTCCATGTCCTCCGTCCTTCCTCGCGCGCTTCACGGCGCCAGCCGCGCGAGCCGCTCAGACGCCGGCGGGTGCGAGTAATAGAACTTCACGTAAACCGGATCGGGCGTGAGAGTCGCCGCGTTGTCCTCATACAGCTTGAGCAGCGCGGCCGACAAGTCCTTGCCGCTCGTTTGCTGCACCGCATAGGCGTCGGCCTCGAACTCGTGCCGGCGCGACAGTTGCGCCGAAAGCGGCGAGAGGAAGAAGCCGAACACCGGCACCGCGATCAGGAACAGGATCAGCGCAAGTGCGTCGTTCGGCGAGCCGGGCGCCATGTTCGGCGAGACGCCCAGGCCCGTGTAGAACCACAACTGATGTGACAGCCATCCGAGCAGCGCAAAGCCCGCGAGGCTGACCGCGAACATCAGTGCGATCCGTTTGACGATGTGCTTGTGCTTGAAATGCCCCAGCTCGTGCGCGAGCACCGCATCCACCTCGGGCGGCGCTAGGCGCGCGAGCAGGGTATCGAAAAACACCACCCGCTTGGCCGCGCCGAAGCCGGTGAAATAGGCGTTGCCATGCGCGCTGCGCTTGCTGCCGTCCATCACGAACAGGCCCTTGGCCGCGAAGCCGCAGCGCTGCATCAGCGCAGTCACACGCGCTTTCAGGTTCTCGTCCGTCAGTGGCTCGAACTTGTTGAAGATCGGCGCGATGAAAAGCGGATAGATCACCAGCAACAACAGGTTGAAACCCATCCACACGCCGAACGCCCAGAGCCACCACCACGGCCCGGCCGCGCCCATCAGCCACAGCACGAGCGCCGCGATCGGAAGGCCCAGTAGCACGCCGAACAACGTGCCCTTGACCAAGTCCGCGAGCCACAGCTTGAACGTCATGCGGTTGAAGCCAAAGCGCTCTTCGATGCCGAAGGTCTGATAGAGCGAGAACGGCAATTCGATCAGGCCGCCGATCAGCGCGAAGCACCCGAGCAGCGCAAGTTGCTTCACCATGCCCGGGCCAAGCAGACCCTGCAGCGCGCCGTTGAGCAGATCGAGCCCGCCGAGCAAGGTCCAGCCGACCAGCACCGCGGCCCGCGCCGCGATTTCGAGCAGGCCGAAGCGGGATTTGGCGATCGTGTAGTCGGCGGCGCGCTGGTGCGCCGTCAAGGTCACGTTGGCGGCAAACGGCTCGGGCACCTGGTTGCGATGTCGCGCCACGTGCCGGATCTGGCGCGACGCGAGCCAGAACTGCACCAGCAGGCCGAGCACCAGTGCGGCGGCGAATGCCAGAGTCAGCGCGAATGAAGGGGAGAAGCCGGAGGGCGAGATAGCTGCGTGGTCCATTTGCGCCGGAGTTTAGGCCTTGCGGCTGTGTGTCGTGCGTCGTGGGCCATCGTGCGCGGCTGAGCGCATGGTCGGTGCTGCGCCCATCAGCGACAATTTGCACCATGTCCGAATCCACGCTCCCCCTCGACCCAGCCGCGATCGCGCCCGGCGCCGCCGAACGCCCGCCCACCGCCCAAGAACCCGCAGGGCGCGCCGAGAGCGAGGCGCCGTTCGAAAAGTCGGACCAGAATTTGATCTGGATCGACTGCGAGATGACGGGGCTGGAGCCGGAAGTCGATCGGCTGATCGAGATCGCCGTCGTCGTGACTGGCCCGAACCTCACGCCGCGCATCGAAGGGCCGGTGCTGGTGATCCACCAAAGTGACGAGCAGCTCGCGAAAATGGACAACTGGAACACCAACACGCATGGCGCGAGCGGCCTCACGGCCAAGGTCAAGGCGTCGATCCTCGGCGAGGCGGCGGCCGAGCAGCAATTGATCGACTTCCTCTCCAAATACGTGCCCAAGGGCGCCTCACCGATGTGCGGAAACTCGATCGGGCAGGACCGGCGCTTTCTCGTCAAATACATGCCGCGCCTCGAAGCGTTCTTTCACTACCGGAACCTCGACGTGAGCACTTTGAAGGAACTCGCCAAACGCTGGCGGCCGGAAGTCGCCGCATCATTCAAGAAGCAGCAAAAGCACACCGCGCTGGCGGACGCGCACGAGTCGATCGAAGAGTTGGTGCACTACCGTGAGCACTTCCTGCGCCTATCTGATCCGGCAACAGGCGATTAGGTAAAAAACCCGAGTTCGTGCGACAATCGAAGGCTTGCCCGGGTCAAGAGGTCCGGTGCAATTTGTGCATCCGCCCTTTTCGCATAAGACTCTTTTCAAGAGCGGCGCCGTTTTCCTTGTAAGACAGCGCCCGTCATACGAGTCACTCACGAGGCAATTGGTTTTGCCCTGCCCACGGCCCTCGCTGGTCTGAAGGCCACGAGCTTCGCAAAAAATGGTTGATGTTTTTTGACCATTTGGCGAGGCCGCCCGCAGTTACCAACGCGGCGCCTTGCATGTGAGTGAACATGAACGACGCATACAACGCGGCCGGCGATTTCTCGCCCGCTGAAACTTTTCTCGATCCAGCCGACGCATTCGTTGCCACTGATCCGGTGGACGCAACGCCGGAGGGCGCCGTGGACGCGGTCGCCGAGCCGGAACTCGCGCCCAACGGCTTTCTGAAATTTGGCCTCGCTCCCGAATTGATCCAGGCGGTGGAAGACCTCGGCTTCAACCAGCCGACGACCGTGCAGGAGCAGACTATTCCCCTGGCGCTGGCCGATGATGCCGACGGCAGTGCCAGCAATGACCTGATGGTCTCAAGCCAGACCGGCAGCGGCAAGACCGCTGCGTTCCTGCTTCCGATGCTGCATACGCTGTTGCAACAGCAGGCAAAGGCCGACGCTGACGCCAAAGCCGAATTTGCGCGCTTGAAGGCGGAAGCCGAAGCACGCGGCGAGGCGCTGCCTAAGAAGGCCAAGCGCAAGGATCCGACCAACTCGCGCCACTTCCAGCCGGCCGAACCGGGCGCGCTGGTGCTGTGCCCGACGCGCGAACTCGCGCAGCAGGTTGCCAATGACGCGATCGACCTGGTCAAGCACTGCCGAGGCCTCCGAGTCGCGAACGTGGTCGGCGGCATGCCCTATCAGATGCAGATCGCGCGTCTGCAAAACGCGAACCTGGTCGTGGCAACCCCTGGCCGCCTTCTCGACCTGCAACGCTCGTCGCAGATCAAGCTCGACCAAGTGCAGTTCCTCGTGATCGACGAAGCCGACCGCATGCTCGACCTCGGCTTTTCCGACGATCTGGCCGAGATCAACGCACTCACGAGCGCGCGGCGCCAGACCATGATGTTCAGCGCCACCTTCGCGTCGAGAGTGCAGCAGCTCGCGATGCGCGTGATGCGCAACAACGGCGCCTCGGTGCGCAAGATTCAGGTTGACAACCCGCAGGAGCAGCACGCCAACATCCGCCAGACGCTGTTCTGGGCCGACAACCC
>JBDTRV010000259.1:0-4746 GCA_039931475.1 Burkholderiales bacterium
AGGGTTGGCCATGCCAGAGACGATCAGGCCAGTGCCAAACAAGAGGCCGGCTAACAAAGAGGTGAGCGAAAGCATGACGGTGGCCCTTAAACGCCGAAAAGGTGGCGCAGCACACACACCGTGGAGAAGCCCGCTGCCATGAACATGGCGGTGGCTGCCAAAGAGCGCGGCGACGCGCGAGAGATTCCGCACACACCATGCCCGCTAGTGCAGCCCGAGCAGTAGCGCGTGCCGACGCCGACCAGCAAACCCGCCGCGATCAGCCCGGCGCTGCTGGCATCGATTTCGAGCTTCGGCAGCCCGGCGATGGCCGCATAACAAACTGGCGCGGCGAGCATGCCGAGCACGAACGCCACTCGCCAGCCGACATCGCCCGCCCTTGGCTTCAGCAATCCGCCGACGATGCCGCTGATGCCGGCCACGCGGCCGTTGAGCAGCACGAACATCGCCGCCGCAAGGCCGATCAGGATGCCGCCGGCAAGCGATTGCCACGGAGTGAAGTGGGTCCAGTCGATTGTCATGTGGTCGCCTTGCGTTTTTTGGGTTTGCAGTATTGTTGGTAGAGCAATTGCAGTACCGCCAACGCCTCCGTGCTGGTGACGCTGTAAAAAATCTGCTTGCCTTCACGCCTCGTGCTCACCAGTTCCTCATCGCGCAGCACGCCCAGTTGCTGCGACAACGTAGGCTGCACGATGCCGAGCAATTCCTGAAGCTCGCCCACCGACTGCTCGCCCTGACTCAACTGGCACAACAGCAGCAGCCGATCGGGGTTGGACAAGGCTCGCATGAGCGCGCTGGCGTCGGCCGCGGCGCGGCGCATCGCGCGCATGTCGAACTCATCCACGACAGTGGTCATGATTTGTTTTGGGGGACAAGACGCATTTCTTGAACTATATCAATAAATAGTATATGGTTAAATATATTGTTTCGTGAGAAGGAACCAGTCGTCATGATCTTCCGCCAGTGGTTCGAGCCGCTCTCCAGTACCTACACCTATCTGCTCGGTTGCGAAGAGACCGGGCAGGCGCTGCTGATCGACCCGGTGATCGTCGCGATCGAGCGCGATCTGGCCGAAATCCAGCGCCTTGGCCTGAAGTTGGAATGGACCTTGGACACCCATATCCATGCCGACCACATCACCGCCGCACTCGAACTCAAGCAAAAGACGGGATCGAAAGTCGCCGCGCCCGCGTTCGACCGCCTCCCCTGCGCCGACGCGAACATCGAGGAAGGCAAGCCGTTCCAGCTCGGCGGCATCGTGCTCGATCCGATGCACACGCCCGGCCACACCGCCGGCCACTTCGCCTATCGGCTCGCCGACCGGGTCTTCACCGGCGACGCGCTGTTGATCGACGGCTGCGGCCGCACCGACTTTCAGGGCGGCGACGCGGACGCACTATACCGAAGCGTCACCGAAAAATTGTTCACGTTGCCGGGCGAAACGCTGGTCTATCCTGGGCACGACTACCAAGGCCGGCACGTATCGTCGATCGCGCAAGAGAAAAAACGCAACCCGAGGCTGGGGGCAGAAAAATCGATCGAGGCGTTCCGGCAAATCATGGTCGAACTCAACCTGCCCTACCCAAAATTCATCGACTTCGCGGTGCCCGGCAATCGCCAGTGCGGCGTATGCCCGGACCATTTGCCCGAGAACCTCGAGAAGTATTGCGGGCAGATGACCGAGAGTCCGCAGGGATGAAATCGCTATTCACCCTTGATACAGAGAGGACCAGCACCACCCTGGGCACACAGCCAACACCCTTACACGGATCGCCATTCGCGGCGAACCGGCCTGAAAAAAGGATCCAACGATGTCGCACCACATTCGCCCCTTCGACACCGGCCTTGTCAAGCTGCCGATCAGGCTCCTTTACGGTGAAGTTTTCGTCTCGAGGGCACCGAAATGACGCCCGCACCGCAAAGCCGAAAGATCACGATTCTTGGCGCGGGCTTCGCTGGCCTGTCGATGATCCGGGAACTGCGCAGTCGCGATGCGTCCGCCGAAATCACGCTGGTCGCCCCGCGTCCGGAATTGCACTATCTGCCGGGCATCATCTGGATTCCGAGCGGACTGCGCCGCCGGGAAGACCTCATCGTGCCGCTCGACAATTTCCTGCGGCGTCAGCGCGTGCGCTTCGTCGCCGCCGAAGTCACGGGCCTCGCCGACGACGGCCGCACCGTGCACACGACCGTCGGCGATGAGGTGAACGATGGCCTCGTCCTCGCCACCGGAGGACGCTTCATCAAGAAGCTCCCCGGCATCGAACATGCCATCACGCCTTGCGAAGGCATCGCCGCCGCGGAACGCATCCGCGATCGTTTGCGCGAGATGACTGGCGGCACCATCGCCATCGGGTTCGCGGGCAATCCGAACGAGTCGAGTGCGGTACGCGGTGGCCCCATGTTCGAGTTCCTGTTCGGCATCGACGAGCAGTTGAAACGCGAAGGCCGGCGTGACCAGTTTGAGATCGTCTTCTTCAATCCGTCCACCGAGCCCGGCAACCGTCTCGGACTAAAAACGGTGAAGCACTTGCTAAAGGAAATGGCGCGCCGCGGCATCCGCACCCATCTGGGTCACAAAATGACGCGCTTCGAGGCGGATCAGGTCGTCACCGAAGGCGGTGCCTTCGCGGCGAATTTGATCCTTTTCATGCCGGGCATGACCGGCAACGCCTGGTTCGATGCAACCACGCTGCCCCGGTCGCCGGGCGGCCTGGTGCAGGCCGATGCGCACTGCCGCGTACCCGGCTTCGAGCGCGTGGTCGTGGTCGGCGACTCAGGAAGTTTCCCCGGTCCGGACTGGATGCCCAAGCAGGCTCACATGGCCGACCTGCAGGCCAAGGCCGCCGCGGCCAATCTGCTCGCCGATCTGGATGGCCGGCCATCAAGCGAGACCTTCCGCGTCGAGCTGATCTGCATCGTGGATGCGCTCAATGAAGGCACTCTCGTTTGGCGCACACCCGAACGCAATGTCCTGCTGCCGTCAACCCGTCTCTTCCACTGGGCCAAACGCGGTTTCGAGTGGAAGTACCTTAAACAGTACCGATGAGCGTTCGTCGAATCCATCGAAACGAGCCTGTGGCGATGCATATCCGCGCCTTTTGCTTTGACCAACCCTGAAGTCTTCCCATGAAAAAGCCCGTTGCCCTTGCACTCGTGATCGCCTGCGCCGCCGGGGCAGCCCAGGCTCAAGAGCTGTTCGTGTCGATCCCATTCAGCCGGCGTGATGGCCCAGGGAGCCGGCATCGTCCTGGCCGGACAGGCGCTTGAACAAGATGCAACGGTGCGCGTGCTGCTGTGTGACGCCGCCGCTGACATCGCCCTGGCAAAACCGGACAGCACCAAGGAGCAGCCGACGCTCAAGCCGCGCAACGTCACGCCGCAACAGATGTTGCAAGGCATCGTGAAAGCGGGCGCCAAAGTAGAGGTTTGCGCTCTGTACCTGCCCAACGCTGGCAAGCAACCGGCCGATCTGCCGCCCGGCGTGACGCCGGCCAAGCCGGCGGACGTGGCGGCCTACCTGCTCAAACCGGGGGTCCAGACCTTGGCGTTGTGAGTAGATCCAAGCTCAGAGCACGCCCGGGTCGGTTGGCGGGCCTGACGTGCTTGAGCATTCCGGTCGAGAAGAGAAAACCTCTCACCGAGCCAGATAGACGAGCCGGATTCGGCCCTGCAAGCCAGCGAAGGCCACGCTGCTCGGCGATCCGGGCAGGCTTAGCGCCGCTGATCCGGCACCCGGCAACTTCCTGCTCGTCGTCGCGGGTCGTCGCGACGTGGATCACCTGCGCGACAGCACGCTCAATGTCGAGATGATCGCGCTCCGTGTGCAACTGTCTCAGTCGCAAGTTCACCGGCTGTTCCCGCGCGCGGACAGCAGCGTGATGCACCGGGTCTGGGCGGAACGCCTCGAAGGAAGCCGGCGGGAGTTGGACAGCAACCGGCAGGCTCCACTGCCGATCGCCGAGATCGGTTGGCGCTGGGGTTTTCAGAGCGCGGCGCATTTTTCTCGATCGTTCAAAGATCGGTTTGGACAAACGCCGAGTGGTTGCCGAGACGCCGCGCGCTGCGTTGCCAAGTGATTGCCGGACGCCGAAACTCAGGTCGCGCCAGCGCGCGCCGACTCCCTGTTGGTGGAGCCAAGGGCTGCCGCCATGTCGATCTTCGCAGGGGGAAGACCGCCGATCAGGTGAATATCCGCGGGAGCCGTGGCGGAATTGACCACCGTGGCGGCGGGTCACGTCGGCCACTAGCGCCGAACGATCAGTATGGCCCAGACCGCCAGCCAAAACACCCCCACGCAGAACGCCGCAAGCACATCGCTCAAAAAATGCACGCCAAGGTAGAGCCGGCTGAACGCGACCGTGACGATACAGCCCATCGCAACGAAAAACATGCTGACACGACCGGCCAGGCTCGGCAGTACTGATGCCAAATAGAGCGTGATCAAGCCGTAAAGCAACGTCGCAAAGGTCGTGTGCCCACTCGGAAAGCTGTACGAATGCAGCGCCTGCACGTAAACACCGTCGGCCGGCCGCGCACGCTGGAACAGGTGCTTGAGGCCGTAGTTGAACAAGGTGCCGCCGGGTAGCACGAGCACGGTCAGTAGGGCCCAGGGCAGCTTGCGCTTCCAAAGAAAAAAGCCGCAGAGCGTGATGGTCGCGATCCAGACCGCTGGCGTCGAATGCAGCCAACTCACGGCGACCATCGCGCTGGTGAGCGTCGGCTCGGCGTGGGCTTGCAGCCAGG
>JBDTRV010000260.1:0-4738 GCA_039931475.1 Burkholderiales bacterium
TGGTGAGCCAGCATGTGCTGATGCTCAACGACACGGTGGCCGTCAACGTGGCGTTGGGCCGGGACATGGACCGGGATCGGGTGGCGCATTGCCTGGCCGCCGCCAACCTGCAGAACCTGATCGACGAATTGCCGCAAGGGCTGGACACGGTTGTCGGTCACAACGCGATGCAGCTCTCTGGCGGCCAGCGCCAGCGGCTGGCGATCGCGCGGGCGCTGTACAAGGACGCGCCGGTGCTGATCCTGGACGAAGCGACGTCCGCGCTCGATACCACCAGCGAACGCTTGGTGCAGGAAGCCTTGCAGCGCCTGATGGCCGGCCGCACCACCTTGATCATCGCGCACCGGCTTTCCACGATCGAACACGCCGACCGGATCGTGGTGATGGCCGCCGGCCGCATCGTCGAGCAAGGCACGCACGCCGAACTCAGCGCCCGGCAGGGGCTTTATGCGCAACTGCACCGGACCGGTTTCGCCGCCGAACCGGAGGCACCCCAGAACGAGGTTCAGGCGTGAATGAACAAGCGTCCATCAGCGGATTCACCTTCATCCGCAACGGCGTGCAGCTCGGCTTCCCGTTCATCGAATCGATCCGCTCGCTGCTGCCACTTGTCGACGAATTCGTGATCGCGGTCGGCCAGAGCGCCGACGACACACTGGCGCGGGTCGCGGCCATTGGCGACCCAAAGATCCGCATCATCGAATCCATCTGGAACGAACGCATGGCCGAGCGCGGCTTCGTCTATGCGCAGCAAAAAATGATCGCGCAATACGCCTGCACCGGCGACTGGGCGTTCTACCTCGAAGGCGACGAAGTGCTGCACGAGGTCGATCTGCCGCGCATCCGCGCCAGCGTCGATCGGCATCATGCGAACGCCAAAGTCGAGGCACTGGTATTCGACTACCTGCACTTCTACGGCTCGCCGCAATGGCTGGCCACAAGCCCCGCTTGGTATCGGCGCGAATGCAGGCTGATCCGCAACACGATCCGCAGCTACGCGCCAGACGGCCAGTTCTGGGTCGTGATGGACAAGCACAAGCGCGGCCGGCTACCCAACGCGGCGCTGGCCGACGCGAAGGTCTACCACTACGGCCACGTGCGACGACAGGACTACATGCAGCGCAAGCTGGACCAGGTCAGCCGCTACTGGTCCGGCGGCGCGCCAGAAGTGGACTATTCGCGCATCGATGCGAAGTCGCTAGCGCGTTTTTCGGGCAGCCACCCGGCGCTGATGGCGGACTGGCTGGCAACCGAGGCGCAGCACGAATTCGCACCCGCGGCGGACCACGTGCTGACACGGCGCGAGCGCAAGCACCGGATCGCGATGCTGCTGGAGCGCATCACGGGGCGCGATTTGAGCCACAAGCACTACCGGCTGCTCGGTTGAGGCGGAGCCCATTCAACGCCACCACCAGCGCCTCGAACGGCTCGCTGCCCCAATGCGCCGCGTCCAGCAGCTTGGCTCCTTGGCGAAACCCCAGCTTGCGGTAGCTCTCCCACTGCTCGTCGTCGAAGAACTGGTCTGACGTCGGCTGGTGCGGAAACAATGGATGCCGTGCGTGGTATTGCACGAGGTCGAGGCTCGCGTCCTTGGTCATACGCGGCTTGACGAATACGACGATGACCGATTTCGGTTGCGCAAAGCCGGGGCCGGGCGGCAGCTCGACCCGCCACGCAAGAAGGTAATGTTCGCCCTCGCCACTGCCATCCCTTGCGAAGTCGGCGGCGCTTGCGAACAGTTGCGCGAACTTTTCATGACAGGTTCCAGCGAACGCCGTGGCCAATTCCACCGGGCTGATCGACTTGAACACGGCACCGAAATCGAGCGAAGCCAGCCGGATCAAATTGGCGATGTCGTTGAACCGGAAATCCGGGTCGGCGCTGTTCTCGAGCGCCAGAATCACGTCGACCCGGCGCCGCAGCAGCTCATAGACGCCGGTATTGTCGAAGTGGCCGCCGTCGGTCAGGTACCAGTGCGAGTCTTCCTCGCCCATGAAGCGGCCACGCGCTTCGCGCAGCAGGTGCACCTGGGTCGAGATCGGCCACCACCAGCGTGGCGCGGCGAATCGTGCTCCCGGCAGCCGCACCTTCCACCAGTAGCCCAGGCGCAGGTTGAGCAGGACGGTCACGAGTGCCTGGTCCAGTCGCGATGCACGCCCGAGACCCGGCGCGAACGCGGCGCCCGAGATGCCGATCCAGCGGCCGATCAGCAGGCGCTCGAACGACGCGCCAGCGGGATCGAAGTGCCCGTCCTTCGCGCCCGCCCGCTCCTCGCGCGGCCAGAACCGGCCGTCCACCAGAAAGCCGTGCGGCGTGACGGCCAGCGGCAGGCCCTTGCGGTCGTGCACGACCAGCGTATCGGTCTCGCCCGCCGTCTTGTTTAGCGTGACGTTGATGATGTGCTGGGGCGCGAGCGAGGAAAGCGGCTGGTCGGTTTCGGTGCCGACCGGGCCGTAATACTGCGCGAGCGTCATGTCGTCCAGCGGGTGCGGCTCGGTGACGGAATGGCACGGGTTGCCATTGTTCATGGCGAAGCGCGCCGCGTTGGTGGCGCCCAGGTAGGCTCGCACAATCCGCGCGGTGTAGAAGCTCTGGATCGTCGACAGGTTCAGAAACTGGAATTGGCGGCCGGTCATGACCGTGAGCGCCAGAACGGCCACCAGCGCCCAGCCGACCAGTTCGCCCTGCGCCGCAAGCCGCATCGCCACCACGCCCCAAAACAGCACCACCAAGGTCAGCCCGACGAGCGCGATCGCCACTGGAACCAGCCCGACCGAAGCTTGCTGGCGGTTGCGCTCCAGATGGAACAGCCTGGCCAGAAGCGGCTTGAAGGCGGCAACGGCGACGGCCAAACCGCTCATGGCGGACATGGCGAGCCACCATGAGTCGCTCATGGCGGCATCAACCGCGCTGCTTGCGATCAGCACGGCGCCGATCGCGGCCAGCGTGAGAAACACGCGGATGGCATCCGCAAGACTTTGGGTCAGCTTGGTGCGCGTAACGTTGATGGTCGCGCCGCCGATTCGCCTGGCCCTGAACCACGCGCGGCTCCACCACAGCGCATAGGCGATCCAGGACAACAGCAGCACCGTGGCCGCGGCCCAGGCGAAGCCGTTGGCCCGGGCGTTGTGCAGTCGATCGGGCATCGCGAGGCCCGCCGCCATCATCGCGAGCGGCGTTGCCAGGCCGAGCAACGACGGCCACGTCAAGAGGCCCGCGACCCAGCCCGGGCCGAGCTGGCGCGATGAGTCGGTGAACCAGAAACCGATGCCCAGCGGCATCACGCAGAGCAGCGCCACACCGATCGCGATCAGCAGGTACAGCACGCCGATTCGCACCGGCGGCGCGAACCAGGCCGCCGAGAACGGTGGGCAACCGCTTTGCGCGAAATCGGCGCAGGCGCTGGCGAGCCAGTCCACGGCAAAGCCGTTGGCGACGATCAGGCCCATCAGCACACCCACCAGCGACACGCCGATCACGTAATGCAGCGCGAGCAGGTTGCGCAGCCACATCGCGGCGGCGAACAGATAGTCGCTGCCGCCGCGCGGCGCCAGATAGCGGCCGCTGTTGCGCAGCCAGTCGAGCGCGTTGGCCGCGTAGCCATGCGCGGGTTTACCGACCCTCCGCTCGGTGGCCGCCAGTTGCGCGGCGGCCTCTTGCGCCGCCGCCTGCAACTCGGCTACCGAAGGATGCTGATCGGTCCGCGACGCGCGCACGGATTGCGGCGTGTACAAGCTGCACAGAAAGCCGCCCGCGTAGCCGCCACCCGAAACGGTGGAGAGGTAGTCGATGTCTTTCAGCGCGTCCTTCGCGGCCAGCGCCTGCAACAGCCCAAGCGAAATCGTCGCGCTACGGATGCCGCCGCCCGACAGCGCCAGGCCGGTGACGATCGGCTCGCTGCCGCCAGCATCGGTGATCGCGTTCGGACCGCCACCGAGCAAACGGCGGCGGCGCTCCCGGCGGGTTTGCTCCAGTGCGATCCAGTCGGTGGGGTGGTGTTCCATATCGTTCTTGTTGCCTCCCGCTCGATGCGTGCCCCGATCTTGTTGCCTCGCGGATGTCGACCAAGCCCTCTTTGTAGCATCCCGCATGGGGTTTTGCAGCAAAAAACGGCCTTTCCGCTCGCCAGTCATCGATTGTTCGCTACACAATCAGTAGTGGTGCGTTTGCGCCGGCGAAGCCGGCTTCGTGCCAACTGGCACAGCGGCGCCTTGGGTCGACAGCGCGAATCCTCAAACGTCCTTGCGCGAGCGCAGCAGGCTGGCCGCGAAGCCTGCCACCACCGCCGAAGCCAGCGCAAGAATGGCCCACAACAGCCACGACTTCCAGTCGCGCGGCACCGGCGCCGGTTGCAGCGCCCGATCGCCGGCCAGCGGCGCTCCGGCGCCAAGTGCGGCCGGCGCGGGTTGCCAGTCAGTGCCGCGCTCGGACCGAAGCGCGTCCACCAGTTGCGCGATCGGCGCATCGGCGCGGCGGGCGCGCGCGCTGCCCGCAACGAGCGCGAACGGCGGCTCGCCCTGCGCCAGGAACACCACCGTCTCGGCGCGCCAGCCGAGCCTGAGCGGCGGCGGTGCTTGCGCCTCCCCGATCGCGCCGCTGGCTGGGGTCAGCCGCCATTCCTGATCGCGCAGCAGCCGGGCCATCGGTTGCGGCGGTGAGCGGCTGGCGCTGGGGCCGGTGCCTGCAGCCGCCGCCGCCGCCGCCGCTGCCGTGTCGCTCTGCTCGATCTGAAACGCCA
>JBDTRV010000261.1:0-4722 GCA_039931475.1 Burkholderiales bacterium
ACCAGCATCGGCATCAGGTACTCGAACATCGAGCCGCTCCACGACAGCAGGATGGCGCGGCCGTCCACCGTCGTCAGCAAGCGGCCGAGAGAAAACCAGCTCGCTTGCGGCAGAAAGCCCTGCGCGATCGTCGTGAAGCTCGTCAGCCGCACCTCGGACGCCAGCAGGTCGTAATGGCCGGCGTCCAGCCGACGCTCGTCGACATTGAAGCCGATGGCCAATAGGCTACGCGCCGGGTCGTAGAGAAAGCCCCACTCCATGCGCGCCAAGGCGCCGGCCCGTTCGGCCAGATGGAGCAGCGTCGCGCTGCGCTGCGCAAGCGCGGCGTGCTGCGCGCCGGTTTCTGGGGCGAGCGCTTTCAGCTCGGTTAGCGCAGCCTGGCATTGGCTCTGCAGGGCTTGAGTCCAGCGTTGCGCGTCGGCACGGTCGTTCTCGTCGCCCGGGCGTGGGTCGTGCGAGGCCAGATCCTGCGCGCAACGATCCAGTGCGTCGATTACCACGCGCAACTCAATCGGTGTCTGCTGCGGTTGCCGCTGCGCTTCGACCAACAATTGTGCGAAGCGGTCGAGTGCGTGGTCAGGCTGTGCGCCTGCGCTGGCGCCTTGTAGCAGGCGCAGCGTGTCGGCGAGGCCGCCCAGCAGCACCGTCGCGGGGTGTGGACTCGCTGCCAACTCGGCCAGGCCCGCGCGCAGCGTCAACAGATGGCCGGCCAGGTTGCCACTGTCCACCGTGGAAACGTAGTGCGGACGCAGCGGCTTCAGCGTCTCGGTGTCATACCAGTTGAAGAGGTGGCCTTGATGCTTTTCCAGGCGCTCCATCGTCTCGAGCGTGGCGCTCGTGCGCTCGATCAACTGGCCGAGCGTGATGTAGCCGAAGTCGTGTGCGGCCAGGTTGGAGAGCAGCGCCAGACCGATGTTGGTCGGCGACGTGCGGTGGGCAGTGCGCTCCACCGGATGCTCCTGCATGTTGTCCGGCGGCAGGAAGTTGTCCCGCGGCCCGACGAAGGTTTCGAAGAAGGCCCAGGTGCGGCGGCTCAAAAGGCGCAAAAAAGCAGCCTGCTCGGCGTTGAGCGCGGCGCGCCCGCTCTGCAGGGGCTGGCTGATCCACCAGACGATGAGTGGTGAGAAGAACCACAGCACGAGCACCGGTGCGGCGAACGCCAGCGCCATCGGCCGCAAGGCGCCGAGGCCGGCCGCGATGCTGACCGCTAGCATTGGCCCGACCCACATGCCTTTGACGGTGCCCAGCAGATCAGCCGCCGCATCGTCGGCCTTTCGATCTGCCGATTCGGACGACGCCTGCCACTCGAGCAGGTTCCGCTTCGAGACCCACAGGCGCCACAGCGTGCGTACCACAGCGTCGAGGCTGAACGCGGCTTCGTAGGGCAGGCAAGCGAGGCTCAGAGTTGCTCGGCCGAGCGAGGCCCATGCCGCCGGCACGACGATACCCAGGTGTTGGCGCAAACGCAGCTCCTGTGGCTTTCGCAGCAGGTTCACCAACATGGCCATGAGCGGCGGCACGAACAGCACCGCCAGGCCCGCCATCGTCCACACCCACGGCGGCTGCAACACGCTCCAGCCGAGCACGAACAGAGCAGTCAGGGCAGCAGGCGTGAGGCTGCGCCGCAGGTTGTCGACGATCTTCCAGCGCGACAGCGCCGACAACGGATTGCCAAGTGTGACGACGCGCGTGTGCGTGGTGCCGTCGCTTGCGATTTCGCTCACCGGCACCTTCAGCCACGGCATCAGCCAGCCGATGATCTGCCAGTCGCCACGAATCCAGCGGTGGCGGCGCTTGACGTCGGCGTCATAGCGCGCGGGCGGTTCTTCCACCAGATGCACATCGCTGATCAGGCCGCTGCGCGCATAGCAGCCTTCGAGCAGATCGTGGCTGAGGATGCGGTTCTCGGCCAGGCGACCGCCGAGCACGTGTTCGAACGCATCGACGTCGTAGATGCCTTTGCCGATGAACGAGCCTTCGCCGAACAAGTCCTGATAGACGTCGGAAACGGCGCGCGTGTAGGGGTCGATGCCGGGCTCGCCGCCGACCAGTCGCGCATAGCGCGAGCGGTTGGCGCCGGGCAGGCTGACGCCCACGCGCGGCTGCAGGATGCCGTAGCCTTCGACGACGCGTGGCGCGCCGGGCACGCCACCGAAGCGCGGGCGGTTCAGTGGGTGCGCCATCGTGGCGACGAATTGCCAGGCGCTGTCGCGCGGGAGCTGCGTGTCGGTGTCCAGCGTGATCACGTAGCGCACATCGCGCAGCGGTACCGTGTCGCCGACGATCGCAGAAAATCGATCATCCGGCCCGGCGGCGGCGTGCCCACGCAGCAGCGCATTCAGGTCGGCCAACTTGCCGCGCTTTCGCTCATGGCCCATCCACATGCCTTGGCGCGGGTTCCAGCGGCGTGGCCGATGGAACAGGAAGAAGCGATCGCCGTCGTGCGGGCCGCCCGCTGGCGTGCCGTGCTTGCGGTTGAGCGCCTCGATTTTCTCGGTGGCCAGTCGCAGCAGCGCGTCGTCGTTGCTGCATGTCTCCTGCGCGGCGTCTTTGAAGTCGGTCAGCAAACCAAAGTAGAGCTGCGCGTCGCGGTTTGCGAGGAATCGCACTTCGAGCTGCTCGACCAGGTCTTCGACGGCTTGCTCGCTGCCGATGAGCGTCGGCACGACGACCAGGGTTCGCGATGCCGGGGCAATCCCGAACGAGTAGTCCATGCGCGGCAACATCCGCGGCTCGGCAAGCAGGCCGGCGGCCCAGTTGACCAATGCCACGGAGAGCTGGCTCGCCGCCAGCAACAGCGCGGCGCCGGCGGGCAGCAACCACCAACTGGACGCCACGGCGGTAAAGGGTAACGCGAACCCGTTCGACGCCCACAGCACCACAACCACGCTCAGCAGCAGCGTCAGCAAGATGATCGAGCCGCTGTGGAGCCGCAGCCGCTGGTTCACGCCCAGCCGTCGTGCGCGCTGCCACGGCGAAAGGCGCACCCGCGCCCGCCGCAACAAGTCAGCCGTGCCGCCGCCGATGACGTAATGGCCGAGATGCGCTGGCGCGCTCGCCTTGTCAACGCCCCTGGCCACCGCCTCGGCGGCGAGCGCGACGGCAGCCTGGGCCACTTCGGTTTCGCTGAGCGGACTGCTCCGGGCCAAGGTCTCGACCACGTGGCGATAGCGGTCGCGCGTCGTGAAATCCATGCGCGCATAAACATCGGCTGGGTCGCGCCTCAGCGCTTGTTCGACCAGCGACAGTGTCTCGACGAACTCGCGCCAGTCCATCGAGCCGAGCATGCGCAAGCTGCCGATGCTGTTGCTCACCGAAACCTGGGCACGGGACTGCGTCTGCGCTTCGGCCTGGACCATCTGTTCAATGGTCTGCTCCAGCTCGACGAGCCGCTGCTCCATCCAGGTCAAAGGCAGCGCCAACGCCGCGCCGCGGCCTTGAAGCCGGCGCGCCAACTCGGCGACGAAGGCGCTGCTCATCGGCGGCTCCGAGCGCGCCATGTCGGCGATGGCCAGGATCAGGCTCTTTGGGTCCGTCGCGGCCACGTCGAGCATCTTGTCGGCCCAAACATTGGCCAGGTTGCGATCGTCGCGGCCGGCACCGATGCGCACCGCCATCCGGCGCAAGTTCTCGATCAGGGCTAGGCGCAACATGATCGGCACCGCCCACAACTCGCCTAGCTGCAGCGGCTTGACCGTCTGGTAAGCGGCGACGAAGCGGCTCAGGGTGCCGCGGCTCACGCGCGCGTCGCCATGCGCCACGGCTTGCAGGGCGAGGTCATAGACGCGCGGCAGGCCCGCCGATGGACCGTGGCGCAATCGCGGCAGCTCGCGGCTGTAGCCCGGCGGCAGATGACGCTTGGCGGTGCGAATCTCCTCTTCGATGAAGTAGAAGTTGTCGAGCAGCCACTCGCCCGCGGGTGTCATGCGGCGCTGCGCCTCGGCGCTGCTCGTGAGTAGCGCATACACCCCCACCAACAACTTTTCGTTGGCTGCCAGCCGCGGCAGCAGCCTGTCAGGCTCGCTCGACGAGGTCAACTGGTGGCTGGCCGCCAGGAGCGTTCCATGTAGCGCCATCTGCTCGGCGGAAAAAAGTTCGGCGCGCAGCGGTGCTTCTTCCGCTTCCGTCGTCGCAACGTTCCTGCCACCGAGCAGGTTGATTTGACCGAGCCGGGCGCGCATGGCCGTCCACAGTCGGTACTTTGGATTCAAACGTTCTCCGAGGGCTGGCAACCAGTATGCGCCTCCCACGGAATGCCGTGGTTTTTGGAGACATCGAGGGCGCCGCCTAACGAGCGTGAATCACGCAGTTGCCAATCGTGCGTAAAATACGCCAATTACTGCAATTTGCTTTCCTTGCAGTAGTTGTAGTCTGACAGGGCAAATGGCGCTTTACGGCGCCGTCCACATACTTCTTTGGTCGGTAGCCCCGGCCTTCCCAGTCGTCAAACTCCCCCAGCGGCGAGCTTTGCTACTGGTCGCATTTTCCCCTTGGCGACCGCACCCATGACCATGGTGAAAGAAGAGCTGGATTGATTTTCCAGTCCAATTCACCCCGGTCTTACCGTACGACTGGCGTTGATCAAATGCCGGTTCCACTGATGGTTTGTTAATTTACTCAAGACCGTCATTCCCCCCTGCGTCGCACGGTTCATTGAAACCGCGGTCGCTTTTTGAAAGATCCCAAAAATGGGCAAAAAACTCTACGTCGGCAATCTCTCTT
>JBDTRV010000262.1:0-4715 GCA_039931475.1 Burkholderiales bacterium
TCGGCCTTGGCGGGTTGTTCGCCGGCGTTGGCGTTCTTGCGCTGTTGGCGCTCGCGGTCACGGCCTGGTGGGTGCCGGCCGAGCCCGCGCAACACTCGAACCCGCGCCGTGGGCGGCTGGCCGACGCGCTCGCCGATCGGGCGCTGCTCAGGCTCGATTTCGGAGTGTTCGTGCTGCACGCGGTGCAGTTGTCGATGTGGATCGCGGTGCCGGCGATGCTGGTCGCCGCCGGGTTGCCCAAGGCGGAGCACTGGCATGTTTATTTGCCAGCGGTGTTCGGTTCGTTTCTGGTGCTCGGCGGGCTGCTGTTCCGGCTCGAGCGCGGCGGTTATCTGCGCGCGACGTTTCTGGTGGCGATCGGGCTGATCGGCCTGGCGCAGCTCGGGTTTCTGCTCGGCGTTTGGGCCGGTCCCGAGGCGGCCGCCGGGGCTTTGGCCGCCCCCGAGGTAGCGGCCGATGCACTGATCCGTGGCCATTCACTGCTGTTTCTGGGCGCGTTGCTGTTCGTGTTTTTCTGCGGCTTCAACGTGCTGGAAGCGACGCAGCCGAGCCTGGTGTCGCGGCTGGCGCCTGCGCATGCGCGCGGCGCGGCCTTGGGCGCCTACAACACAGCTCAGTCGCTCGGCCTGTTCGCGGGCGGCGTGATGGGCGGGGCGTTGGTCAAGAACGCGGGGGCGCAAGGGCTGTTCACCGCGAACGCGGTGCTGTGCGCGGTTTGGCTGCTGGTGGCCTGGCGCATGGCGGCCGTCGCGCGGCACTGAAACGGTTCGTTCGGCGCAGCCAGCTCAGTCGGCTTAGATAACTCAGTCGGGTTCGCGCCTGGCGTTTTTTTCGGCGCGCGGCCTCGCCGTTTTTTCGTCGTCTTTCTGATCGTTGGCGGCAGGCAGCGGAGGCTCCGCCGCGGGCGCCACGCCGGCCAGCGGTGACTCGGCTCGCGGGCCTTGTCCCTGCTTCCTGACGTCGAGCTGGTCGATCCCCGCAGCCGCGCCAGCGCCGGTACGACCGGACGGTGCGGACGCGGCGGTCGATGCGGACGCGGTGGACGATGTGGGGTCGTGCGGTTCGGCAGCTCGTTTCGCCGCGCCGAGTGGAGCGTCCAAGGACTCAGGCGCGGCCGTTTTGTCCTTCGAGCCAGCCGCTTGGTCCTTAAAGTCCGGCGCGCCGGGCGATCGCTTTTTCGCAGTCTCGGCCGGGGCGCCGGACGGCGGCCAGCGCTCGCGCACCATCAGTTCTGCCATGGTCGCGAACAGCGGCGGGCTGATCACTCTGGAGACGAGGTTGGCCACCAGCGCCGCGGCCATGAGGCTCAAGACCAGCGAGTGCCCGTCGGTCATCTCCATCACGATGATCATCGCGGTGATCGGCGCCGGGCTGACCGCCGCCACGAACCCGGCCATGCCCAACGCGATCAGCGCGGCCGCGTGCGGCGAGTTCATGACGGACGCGATGTCTGCCCCGAGCGATGCGCCGATCGACAGGCAGGGGGTGAACAGACCGCCCGGCGCGCCCGACCAGACCGAGAACCAGGTCGCCAGAAACTTGAGCCAGGTCAGCATGAACGGCGTTTGCGGTCCCGGCGCGGCGGTGCCAGTTTCGGTGGCCGCGAGCAACTGCAAGGTGTGATGGTGCCCGCCTCCGAATACTTCGCCCTGGCTCAGGATGCCGATGCCCGCCACGATGAGTCCGCAGCAGGCCGCGAACCACACCGGCCAGCGCCGCTTGAATGCGCAGAAGACGTCAGGTAGGCCGGTAAAGCAGGCGATCAGAAGGCGCGAGAACAGGCCGCCCAGTAGCCCGCATGCCACCGCGGTCACCGTGCCTGGCACGATCAACTCCCACCAGGCGATCTGCTCGACCCGAACCCGGCCGAAGTACGAAAGATTGCCGAACGCCGACACCGCGACCAGGCCCGAGACGATGATGGCCGAGAGCATCAGGCCGCTGGAGCGGTCTTCCGGCCGGCGCCACATTTCCTCGACCGCGAACACGATGCCGCCCAGGGGTGTGTTGAACGCGGCCGCCAAGCCCGCCGCGCCGCCGGCCATCATCAAGTCGCGCGTGCCGATGCCCGATTGCGGCGACAGCCAGCGCCGGGCCTGGTACATCATCCCCGAGGCGATTTGCACCGATGGCCCCTGGCGCCCGATCGAAAGCCCGCCGAGCAGGCCAACCGACACCGCGAGGATCTTCGCGATCGACAGTTTGAACGACACGAAATGGGAACGGCCGGCCAGCGGCGTCTTGCTGTCGAGCGCGGCGATCACGTGCGGCACGCCCGAGCCGGAAGCGCCCGGCGCAAAGCGCCGCACGGCCCAGACCACGAGCGCCGCGACAAGCGGCGTCAAGATCAGCGGCACCCAGGGCGCCTGGCCCTGCATCGCGCTGAAGAATTCGCTGGCTGAGTCGGCCAGCACGGTGAACAACATCACCAGACCGCCGGACAGCGCGGCGAATAGCAACACGACCGCGCGATCGATCCAGACTCGGCCATTCGAAAACTGTTCGCGCAAACGCGCTCGGAAATTCTGGTCGTGGTCCATCTGGGGCCTGGTCGGCAAGCGGGGTGCGAATCATTGTGGCACGCTGATACAAATCCCGATCCAAGGGAAAACGCCGGTCCGGCGGCGCCAATGCGTTGCGGCACAATGACCAAATCCCAATGGCTCGGCGCATCTTTCTTGGGCGCATATTTCAACGGCAACACACCATGGCATCGGTCAACAAAGTCATCCTCGTCGGCAACCTCGGGCGCGACCCGGAAACGCGCACCTTTCCGAGCGGCGATCAGGTCTGCAACGTGACGATCGCGACCACTGACAAGTGGAAAGACAAGCAAAGCGGCGAGTTGCGCGAGCACACCGAATGGCATCGGCTGGTGTTCAACGGGCGGCTGGCCGAGATCGCGGCGCAATATCTGAAAAAGGGTTCGCAGATCTACGTCGAAGGCTCGATTCGCACGCGCAAGTACAACGACAAGGAAGGCGTCGAAAAGTACGCGACCGACATCCGGGTCGACCAGATGCAGATGCTGGGCAGCCGGCAAGGCATGGGCGGGCCGGGCGGCGACGATGGTGGCGACAGTGGCTATTCGGCCCCGCGCCCGAATCCGCCGGCGTCGCGCACCGGCGCACCGACCGGCGGAGGGGCGGCGAAGCAGCCGGCGGGCAAGTCGCCCTCCGGGTTCGACGACATGGACGACGACATTCCGTTCTGATCGAAAAACAGCGCGGATCGAAAGCGATCATGAGCGACGAGCAAACAATCGGCGAGCGGATGAACGACGAGCAGACGATCGACTTCATCCTCGCGCGCCCAGGCACGATCGCGGTGGTGGGCCTCAGTCCGAGCCCCGCGCGCACCAGCCACCGGGTGTCGCTGTTCATGCAGTCGCACGGTTGGCGGATCGTGCCGGTCAATCCGAATGCCGAGGAAGCGTTGGGCGAGAAGGCTTATCCGTCGCTCGCCGAAGCAGCGCGGCACGAGCGGATCGACATCGTGAACTGTTTTCGCAAGAGCGAAGATATCCCGCCGATCGTGGATGACGCCATCGCAAGCGGCGCCAAGGTGCTCTGGATGCAACTGGGCATCACCAACGAAGCGGCGGCGGCGCGGGCGCGCGCGGCGGGCATGACAGTAGTGCAGGACCGCTGCATCAAGGTCGAGCAGGCAGCGCGGCTTTAGAGAACGCCAAAGACCAAACGTCAAGGGTGACTGGCGGCTCGCCCGCTGCCGACGCGAGCCGAGCTTGGCCGAGCCGACCTCGCAGCCACCTCACCAGAAAAACAGAATAAAAATTGGCCTCACCGCGCGGCCATGCTGCGTTTTAGCTATAAAAAACGTAGCATTCTGACCTGCCGCGCTCGCCCGGTTTCGATAAAACGGCTTGGCCCGGCGCGGGGTTGCCAGGGCCGCGGGGTCAGTCCACCTTGAGGCCAGCCTCCTTGATGACCTTGGCCCACTTGGCGATCTCGGCGGCCTGAAACGCCTTGAATTGCTCGATGCTCATGTCCGAGCCCTCCATGCCGAGCTTGGCAAGCCGCTCCTTCATTTCGGCGCTGTCCACGATCTTCACGATCTCGTCGTGCAGCCGCTGAACGATCGGCCGAGGCGTGCCGGCCGGCGCGAACACGCCTTGCCATGAGTACACGTCGAAGCCCTTGACGCCCGACTCGTCCATCGTCGGCACCGTCGGCATCAGCGACGTGCGCTTGGGCGAACTGACCGCAAGCGCGCGTAGTTTTCCGCTTTCGACGAACGGCGCCGCCACCACACTCGTGTCGAACATCATCGGCACCTGGCCGGCCATCACATCCTGGATCGCCGGACCGCTGCCGCGATACGGCACGTGCACCAGATCGATGCCCGCGAGCGACTTGAACAACTCGCCGCACATGTGCTGCGACGATCCGCTGCCGGACGATGCGTAGGCGATGGTGCCGGGATTTTTCTTCGCCGCGTCGATGATGTCCTGCACGGTTTTGTACGGGCTGGCCGCATTGACCACGAGCACGTTGGCATTGGTGCCGACCAGCGCGATCGGCTCGAATGATTTCTGCGCGTCGTAGGGTAGCTTGGGATACAGCGACTGGTTGATCGCGTGCGAGCTGATGGTGCCGCCGACGATGGTGTAGCCGTCCGGCGCGGCCTTGGCGACGAAGTCGGCGCCGATGCCGCCGGCCGCGCCGGTCTTGTTTTCGACCACGACGTTGGTGCCT
>JBDTRV010000263.1:0-4697 GCA_039931475.1 Burkholderiales bacterium
AACCGCACGGCGGTGGTGCCGATCGTGCCGAACCGCGGCCTGATCCTGGACCGCAACGGCGTGCCGCTGGCGATCAACTACAAGGCCTGGACGCTGGAGATCACGCCCGGCCGCGCTCGCGATCTGGACGCACTGATCGATCAGTTGGCCACCGTGATCGACATCGAGCCGCGCGACCGCAAGCGCTTCAAGCGGCTGATGGACGACTCCAAGGGCCTCGAATCGCTGCCGATCAAAAGCCGCCTCTCTGACGACGAAGTCGCGCGTTTCGTCGCCCAACGCTACCGTTTCCCTGGGGTGGACGTGAAGGCCCGGCTGTTCCGCCAGTATCCGTATCAGGAGCTTGCCAGCCACGTCGTCGGCTACATCGGCCGCATCAATCAGAAAGAGAAGGAATCGATCGAGGAATGGGCCGACGAGGACCAGGCCAATTACCGCGGCACCCAGTTCATCGGCAAGCTCGGCGTGGAACAAAGCTTCGAGGCGCGGCTGCACGGCAAGACTGGCGTGGAAGAGCTCGAAACCTCGGCCGGCGGCCATGCGGTGCGTCTGCTCGACAGCAAGCCCGCGACCGCCGGCGAAAGCGTGGTGCTGTCGCTCGACATCAAACTGCAAAAGCTGGCGGAGGACCTGTTCGGCGAGCGGCGCGGCGCGCTGGTCGCGCTCGACCCGCGGAATGGCGAGGTGCTCGCGTTCGTGAGCATGCCGCGCTTCGATCCGAACCTGTTCGTCAACGGCATCGACCAGGAAAGCTGGGCTGAGCTGCGCGATTCGATCGACAAGCCGCTGCTCAATCGCGCGCTGCGCGGCACCTACCCGCCCGGCTCTACCTACAAGCCGTTCATGGCGATGGCGGCGCTTCAGACCGGCAAGCGCGCGGCCGCCGCGATCATTCACGACGGCGGCTCCTGGACTTTTGCCGGCCACACCTTTCGCAGCCATGGCGACCATGGGCTGGGATCGGTCGACATGTACGCGAGCATCGTCAAGTCGAGTAACGTCTACTACTACTCGCTGGCCAATGAGCTCGGCGTGGACGGCATTCACGACTTCATGAAGCCGCTCGGTTTCGGGCAGTTGAGCGGCATCGACCTGCGCGGCGAGGCGCGCGGCGTGCTGCCGAGCGTCGAATGGAAACGCCACGCCTACAAGCGCGCGGAGCACCAGAAGTGGTATTCGGGCGAGACGATCTCCCTTGGCATCGGGCAGGGCTACAACAGCTTCACGATGCTGCAACTCGCGCAGGCCACCGCGACCTTGGCCAATGGCGGCATCAAGCACAAGCCGCAATTGATGATTGCGACGATCGACCCGATCACAGGGGGGCGGGTGCCGTTGCCCGAGTCGGAGGCGGAAGACCTCGGCTACAAGCCGCAGAACGTCGCGCTGGTGCGCAGGGCAATGGTCGGCGTCACGCAAAGCGGCACCTCGGCCCGGGTGTTTGCTGGCGCCGGCTACCTTTCGGGCGGCAAGACCGGCACCGCGCAGGCCGTGAGCATCGGCCAGAAGTCTCGCTACGACGCGGCCAAGCTCGAGGAGCGACAGCGCGATCATTCGCTATATATCGCGTTCGCGCCAGCCGAGGCGCCGCGCATCGCATTGGCGGTGGTGGTGGAGAACGCCGGCTTCGGCGCGGCCCATGCGGCGCGTGTTCGACTATTGGCTGCTCGGCCAGTACCCAAACGAAGACGACATGGCGGCGGTACGCGCGGGCAAGGCAGCAGCGCCGATCGGCAAGCCGATTCCGGCCAGCGAACTGCCGTGGGCGCCGGACGCGGAGCGGATGGTCAGGGCGCCGGCGGCCGACAATGCCGCCATGCCTGCGGTGGCCAAGGTCGTTGCCACACCGAGTGCGCGCGCGCAATCGGGGCGTGCGGCGGTCGGTCTGACCGCCTCGCCACGAAAACCCGCAGGCAAGCGTGTTGCGCGCGAGACCACGAACGACATGCGCGGCACGAAAGGCGAGCGCGGCGCCCAAACCCCCTGACGCCCGTGGCGCGAGTGGCACGGACGAAGCAGTGTCTGCCCGCCCTCAGTAGCGAAACCAGGCGTCATATCCGGTCTTGAGGATCAACGCCGCGACCACGCCAATGAACATGACCCGCACGAACCCCGCGCCGTGCCGCAGCGACATATAGGTGCCGATCAGGCTGCCCGCGATGTTGGCAGTGGCCAACGGCAGCGCGAAGTGCCACCAGACATGGCCGGTGGCGCCAAGCAGGATCAGCGCCGCGAGGTTGGTCGCGGTGTTGAGCAGCTTGGCCGAGGCCGACGCGTTCAGGAAGTCGTAGCCCAAAACCCGCACGAACAGGAACACGAAAAAGCTGCCGGTACCAGGGCCGAAAAATCCGTCGTAAAAGCCGATGGCCGCGCCGATCGCGCAGGCGGCAAGCCGTTCGCTTGAGCCTTCCAGGCGCGGCGCGTGGACCCGGCCCAGCTCCTTTTTCGCAAGCGTGTACACCAGCAGCACGACCAGGATGATCGGCAGCAAGTCGCGCAAAAAGTCGGCCGGCACCAACGTGAGAAACCAGGCGCCGGCGAACGAGAACACGAAGCCGGTGGCGGCGGCTGGCAGCAGCGTTGCCCAGCGCATCTGAACGCGGCGGTTGAACTGCCAGGTGGCGACCGCAGTGCCCCAGATAGAGGCGCTCTTGTTGGTGCCGAGCAAAGTGGCCGGCGACGCTCCGGGAAAGGTCGCGAACAGCGTCGGGGTGAGCACCAGCCCGCCCCCGCCGACGATGGAATCGATGAAACCAGCGAGCAGCGAGGCGAGCGAGACGACCAGCAATTCCATCGCGCGATTGTCGCAGGGGGTTCGGCGATAAGTTGCTATTCATTCTGAAGCGAGAAACGACCAGTGGACGCGCCGTGAACGCCAAAAAAGGCACTAAAAAGACAACAAAAAAGGCGCCGCACGAAGTGCTGGCGCCTTTGGAAGGCATCGCGATTTCCGGATGCCTGGAAATGCTTGGTATTGTTGTTGAAATCTTTTTGGGAATGTCTCCTCGATCCTCTGCCGACTTAAGGCGCAAGGCCTACGCGGGAGTGTGGGCATTGTAACGGTCGCTTCATGTGGATACATCAGGGAAAACACCCGTGCGCGACGTTGGTGCGAGCGGCGGTGCCCAGCTTGCAGCGATACGAAGCGCGCGAATGCGAAGCGGCAATGCGAGGACCGTCGGTCGGATTCGGCCCCGCCAAGCAGTCGGCCAGCGCTACTCTGCCTCATCGGCGCGGGCGGCGCGGGCGGCGCGGGCGGCGGCATCAGGCCCCGGCCGATCGACCCGCGTCAGCCGCGATCCACGCCGCTGCTTTTTCGGCCACCATGAGGGTTGGCGAATTGGTGTTGCCGCTCGTGATCGTGGGCATGACGCCAGCGTCTACCACTCTCAGGCCCGCGATGCCGCGAACCCTGAGGCGCGAATCGACCACGGCCATCGGGTCCTCCTCGCGGCCCATCTTGGTCGTGCCAACGGGATGAAAGATCGTGGTGGCGATGTCGCCCGCGAGCTTCGCGAGTTCCTCCTCGGTCTGGAATTCGACGCCCGGTTTCCATTCTTCAGGCCGGTATTGCGCCAGCGCCGGCTGCGCGACGATACGGCGCGTAACCCTGAGCGAATCGGCCGCGACCTTGCGGTCTTCCCGTGTGGACAGGTAGTTCGGCGCGATGGCGGGCGCATCGGCGAAGTTGGGGCTGGTGATCCGCACGCTGCCGCGGCTGGTCGGGTTCAGATTGCACACGCTCGCGGTGAACGCCGGAAAACGGTGCAGCGGCTCGCCGAACGCACCGAGCGACAGCGGCTGCACGTGGTATTCGAGGTTCGCATGAGGCATCTCGGGCGACGAGCGGGTGAATGCGCCGAGCTGCGACGGCGCCATGCTCATCGGCCCCTTTCGAGTGAGCGCGTATTCGAGGCCGATCCGCACCTTGCCGTGCCAGGCGCTGGCCAGCGTGTTCAGCGTTTTCACGCCGCTGACCTTGAACACCGCGCGAATCTGAAGATGATCCTGAAGGTTGGCCCCGACGCCGGGCAAGTCCTGCACCACTTCGATGCCATGGCGCTGCAGCAGATCGGCGGGCCCCAGCCCAGAGAGTTGCAGCAGCTGCGGCGAGCCGATGCTGCCGGCCGAAAGGATTACCTCGCGGCTCGCATGGGCCGTGACATTCTCTCGCCCGTTCCACGCCTCGACACCGCTGCAACGCCGGCGGCCGTCGGGTAGCGTTTCGAACCTCAGCTTCATGACCTGCGATCCGGTCCACAACTCGAAGTTGGGCCGTCTGATGCAGTCTGGCCGCAGGAAAGCGCGCGCGGTGTTCCAGCGCCAGCCCTTCTTCTGATTCACCTCGAAGTAGCCGACCCCTTCGTTGTCGCCACGGTTGAAGTCGCAGGTCGCCGGAACGCCGGCCTGTTGAGCGGCCTTTGCGAATGCGTCAAGTACGTCCCAGGAGAGCCGCTGCTTTTCGATGCGCCATTCGCCGCCGTGACCGTGGAACTGGTCGAACTCGGGATCCGCACCACGGTTGGGCGCATCGCCGCGGTAGTGGTCCTCGTGATTTTTGAAGTACGCAAGCACGTTGTCCCAGCGCCAGACGTCGTCACCGCACGCCGCTGCCCAATCGTCGTAGTCGTGCGCCTGACCCCGCATGTAGATCATGCCGTTGATACTGCTGCAGCCGCCCAGCACCTTGCCGCGCG
>JBDTRV010000264.1:0-4654 GCA_039931475.1 Burkholderiales bacterium
AGAACAGCTTGCGCTGCGCCTTGGTCGTCGCGACCTTGACCATGCGCCAGTTCTTGAGGATGTACTCGTGAATCTCGGCCTTGATCCAGTGCATGGCATAGCTCACGAGCCGAACGCCATGCTCGGGGTCGAAGCGCTTGACGGCTTTCATGAGGCCGACGTTGCCCTCTTGAATCAGGTCGCCATGCGGCAGCCCGTAGCCGAGGTATTGGCGCGAGATCGAGACGACCAGCCGCAGGTGCGACAGCACGAGCTTTCCGGCCGAGTTCACGTCGTTCTCATCGCGCAGCTTGCGCCCAGCCTCCTGCTCTTCGGCCAGGGTCAACAGCGGCAGCCGGTTCACTGCCGAGATGTATGCGTCCAGATTGCCCAGTGGCGGCACCAGTGCCCACGGGTTCGCGGGAGCCAGCGCGGTCGAAGCCGATCCAGTGTTCAGGTTCATGCCAGAAATCCCTCCTTGAAGACAAATATTAGCACTCTCTTGGGTTGAGTGCTAACGAACAAGTTCCCGGGAATGCGCGTTCAGTTGCAAGCGCTTCTGCAAGAGTTGTGCCCGAGTGGCCTCGACAGCCCTGCGGCAACGGTTTCCGCTCGACTGAAGGGCGGTTGCCGAATGCTGCATTTTCAATAGCAAAAAACGACCATGTGGCCAGCTTAAAGGCTCAAAAAGCTTGGAATTCTGGGCAGAAAACCGCTTCGTCCATAACGACTGCTGCGCGAAGGCATGGTGCCTGCTTTCAGGCGTCTGTCGCATCGATCGGTGGCGCGTGCCGGTACGTCGCCGGCGTGCGGCTGAGCTTGATCGGCGAGCCGACGCCGGTGTAGTCGGCGCCGATCTTTACCACCATCTCGCGGTGCGCCGTGTGCGGATGGGAAAGCGCTGCGTCCACAGTCAGGATAGGCGCGCAGGGCACACCGATTTTCATCAGCGCTTCGGTCAGCGCGGAGCCGTCCTGGTCGGCCAGCAAGCCGACGATGCGTTCGCGCAGCACAGCGCGGTTGACCGAGCGGGATCGGCCCAACTTGAATCGCTCTTCGTCCGACAGTTCCGGCGCGCCGAGGTGGTTGCAGAACAGCCGGAATTGACGGTCGTTGCCCACGGCCAGGAACACCGGCGTGCTGCGGGTCGGGAACGAGTCGTAGGGATAGATGTTCGGATGCGCGTTGCCGGTCAGAGCCGGCCGCTTGCCATCGACGAACCAGTTGGCCGCGTGCGGATGGAGCAGCGACAGGCCGGAATCGAACAGGCTCGATTCGACGAATTGGCCATGCCCGCTGCTGGCGCGTTCGTGCAGCGCCATCAGAATGCCTAAAGCCGCGTTCAGCCCCGTCACCATGTCCACCACTGGCAGGCCGACCCGAAGCGGCTCGCCGCCGGCCTCGCCGTTGACGCTCATGATCCCCGTGAACGCCTGCGCCGCCGCGTCGTAGCCGGCGAGGCCGCCGAGCGGCCCGTCGGCGCCAAAGCCGCTCACCCGGCAGTGGATCAGGCGCGGAAAGCGTTCGGCCAGTTGTGCGTAGCCCAGGCCCCACTTTTCCATCGTGCCAGTCTTGAAGTTCTCGATCAGCACGTCGGCGCCTTCGAGCAGGCCGAGCAGCACCTCGCGGCCCTGATCGCTGGCCAGGTCGAGCCGCGTGCCGAGCTTGTTGCGGTTCAGACCTAGGTAGTACGAGGCGACTTCGCCCTGGAACGGCGGGCCCCAGCCGCGGGTGTCGTCGCCTTGCGGCGGTTCGACCTTGAGCACGTCGGCGCCGTGGTCGCCCAGGATCTGGCCGCAATAGGGGCCGCCGAGGATGCGCGAGAGGTCGATCACGCGAAGTCCGGCCAGCGCGCCCGGCGTTGCTGCCTTGGTTGAAGTCATGAAGTGCGGCCTTTCGTTTCTCGATGCGGTCGATAGACCGTGGCGGTTCATTGGCGCCTGCTTGGACGGCTTGGTGTTTTCAGGCGGTCAAAAAGAAATCGTCGGCGGGCGATGACGCCAGGTCGGTGTCAAGCGGATCGGCGGGAGTCAGCCGGTGCTTGAGCACGAGCCGGGCCAGATGCAGCCGCTCAGGCGTGCCGATGCGCGCGGCCTCCCACGCCATCGCGCACGCGCTGGCGACGTGATACAGGGCCGAAGCCGCGCGCCGCGCCAGCATGTCGCCGCCATTGGCAGCGGCGGCCTCCGCGAGGCGCTGGGTGCCAGCCAGAACGGCGTCGAAGCTGCCGCGTGTTGCTGGATCCAGTCCGCTGGCATCCAGCAGCCCGTTCAGGTGCGCGAGCAGCGCCGGCAGCGATTGTTCGCGCCGGATCGCGCGGATCACGTCGAGCGCGACGATGTTGCTCGTGCCTTCCCAGATCGAGCCCAGGTGCGCATCGCGCACCAGGCGCGGATCGGCCCATTCCTCGATGTAACCGCAGCCGCCGCGGACCTCCATCGCGTCGCCGGTGACCTTGCGCGCGTCGCGGCAGGCGCGGAACTTGATGAGCGGCGTGAGGATGCGCGCGAGCGGGTAGGCGCCCGAGTCACTCGCATCGCCCGCATCAGCGCGGCGCAGCGCCTCGGCGGTCTGGAACATCATGCTGCGCGCCTGTTCGGATGGCAGCAGCAGCTTCATCAACTGCCGGCGCATCAGCGGCAGCTCGATCAGCTTGTGCCCGAACGCCTCGCGATTGCGCGCGATAAAGAACGCCTCGCTGACCGCGCGGCGCATCAGGCCGGCCGCGCGCACGCCGTTGGACAGGCGCGAGTTGTTCACCATGTCGGCCATCTGCACGAAGCCGCGCCCCAGATCGCCGACCAGCCAGGCGCGCGCGCCCTCCAGCCGAATCTCGCCGCTGGCCATGGACTTGGTGCCGAGCTTGTCCTTGAGGCGCACGATCCGATAGCGGTTCGCGCTGCCGTCTGGCAGCTCGCGCGGCAGCAGGAACAGCGAGACGCCTTTCATGCCGGCGGGCGCGCCCTCAACGTGCGCGAGCACCATCGCGAGCGCCGCATCCGGATTCGAGCAGAACCACTTGTCGCCATCGAGCAGCCAGGCGCCGGGTTGCTCAGGATCGGGCCGTGCGATGGTGGCGGTGGCGGCGATGTCCGAGCCGGCGCCCTGTTCGGTCATGAACATCGAGCCTTGGGCAAGCGAGTCCATGTCGAGACTGGTCAAGGCCGGCAGATAGCGCTCGACAAGTTCGGGTGCGCCGAACTTCTTCAACGTGCGCGAGAGAGAGTCGGTCATCGAAACCGGGCAGCAAAGGCCGAACTCGGCCTGCACGAACAGGTAGGTCAGCGCGTACTTCGCGGCCGCCGGCATCTGGCCGTGCCAGCCGAGCACGTCGCTTCGGTGCGAGATGGCGGCCAGCGCGAATTCGCTGAATGCGAGCCGCTCCATCTCGACGTAGGCCGGGTGCTTGACGACCGTTTGCTGGTCGACCCCAGTGCGCGTGCGGTGCTTGAGCTGGGGCGGGTTTTTGTCGGCCGTGCTGGCTAGGTCGTCCAGCGGCCCGCCGGCCAGGGCGCCGAGGCGCGACAGGCGAGGCCGCAGGTGCGCCAGCAACTCCGGCTCCAGATAGACGCCCAGCAACGATTGCAGGCCGAGGTCGGTCTCGAACAGATTGACCCCGTGCTGGTCGGGCACGGGGTGGGTGCTTTCGGTGGCTGTGGCACAGGACATGGCGGGTTCTCCTTCAGGCCGATTTTGAGCAGTACCTGCTTTGCCGTCCACTATCTACCGCATCTGCAGGCCGCGTTGCGCGTACCGCGACAAGCCGCGCCTGAACTCTGCCTCAGACGGCGACATTGCGCCGGGGCAGCACCCAATCGTTGCGTGGAAAGTGGCAGGTGTAGCCGCTGGGCAGCCGCTCGAGGTAGTCCTGATGCTCGGGCTCGGCTTGCCAGAAATCGCCGGCCAGCTCGACCTCGGTGACCGCCGGGCCGGGCCACAGGCCGGACTCGTTGACGTCAGTGATGGTGCGCAGCGCCTCCTCGCGCTGGGCTTCGCTCGTGAAGTAGATCGCGGACCGATACGATGCACCGCGGTCGTTGCCCTGCCGGTTTTTGGTGCTCGGGTCGTGAATCTGGAAGAAATACTCGAGGATTCGGCGATAGGTCGTGGTCTCGTTGTCGAACAGGATCTCGATCGCTTCGGCATGCGTGCCGTGGTTGCGATAGGTTGCGTTGGGCACGTCGCCTCCGGCATAGCCGACCCGGGTCGACGACACGCCTGGCAATTTGCGGATCAGGTCCTGAATGCCCCAGAAGCAGCCACCGGCCAATACCGCGCGTTCTTTTGCCATTTTCAAATCTCCAGGGCCTGATTGATGAACTCTGAGTAGCCCTCGGCTTCCATCTCGCCCTTGCGGATGAAGCGCAGCGAGGCCGAATTGATGCAGTAGCGCAACCCACCGCGATCCGGGGGACCATCGGGAAAGACGTGCCCGAGATGGCTGTCGCCATGGGTGGAGCGTACTTCGGTTCGGACCATGCCGTGTGAACGGTCGCTCAGTTCGTTGACGTAGGCCGGCACGATCGGCCTGGTGAAGCTGGGCCAGCCGCAACCGGACTCGAACTTGTCCGACGAAGCGAACAGCGGCTCGCCCGAGACCACGTCGACATAGATTCCGGGCTCCTTGTTGTCCAGATACTCGCCGGTCCCTGGGCGTTCCGTGGCGCCTTGCTGG
>JBDTRV010000265.1:0-4647 GCA_039931475.1 Burkholderiales bacterium
CAAGATGCGCTGCACCGCGCTGCGTTCCAGCGCATCGACCGCGCTGGCCACCGCGAGGTAGGTCTTGCCGGTGCCGGCCGGGCCGATGCCGAACGTGATGTCGTGCGCCGCGATGTTCTCGAGGTAGACGCTCTGGTTCGGCGTGCGTGCGCGCAGGTCGGCGCGCCGCGTCGCAAGCTGCACCGCGCCGTCGGCACTTGCGTTAAGTGGCGCCGCGGTCGGATCGCCCGCGAGCATCAACTGCAGCCGGTCGGCGGGAATCGGCTGGTCGGCCGTTTCGTACAGCGCTTGAATCAGTTCGATCGCCTGGTGCGCCTTCGCCTTCAACCCTTCGACCCGAAACTGCCCGTTGCGGTGCGAGATGCGCACGTCCAGCGCATCTTCGATCGTGCGCAGGTGCGAGTCCATCGGACCACTGAGATTGGAAAGCCGCGTGTTGTTCGGCGGCGCGAAGGTGTGGCGAAGGATCAAGGCTGATAATCCGGTCGAGATGAAGAAGAGTTTTTCGCGATGATAGGCAGCGCCCGATGATCGGCCGCCTGAGCGGCATTTTGGTCGACAAGAATCCGGCCCAATTGCTGGTCGATTGTCATGGCGTCGGCTACGAGGTGCAGGTGCCGATGAGCACCTTCTACAACCTGCCGGCCGCCGGCGAGAAGCTCACGCTTTTGACTCAGTTCGTGGTGCGCGAGGACGCGCAGTTGCTGTATGGCTTTGCCAGCGGCGAGGAGCGCCAGGCGTTTCGCGAACTGACCAAGATCGCCGGTGTCGGGCCGCGAACCGCGCTGGCGGTGCTGTCGGGGATGAGCGTGGGCGACATCGCGCAGGCCGTCACCGCGCAGGAATCGGGCCGGCTGGTCAAGATTCCCGGAATCGGCAAGAAAACCGCCGAGCGCCTGCTACTGGAACTCAAAGGAAAACTGGGCGACGCGATTGGCGCGCCGTCCCATCCGGCAAGCGACGCGCAAGCCGACATCCTGCAGGCGCTGCTCGCGCTCGGCTACAACGATCGCGAAGCGCAGGCGGCGCTGAAGGCCCTGCCCAAGGACATCGGTGTGAGCGACGGGATACGGCTGGCGCTGAAGACGCTCGGGAAGTGATTGGCGCCACCATGGGCGCGACCGCCAACAATCGAATCGGGAAATCGCTAAAAGATGCCGCAACCTGCCACAGAGGCAGAGGTCGCAACCCTATCTGACGCAAAGGACCAGCAAATGATCGGCAAACGCCAATTCCTGATCGCGGCGGTGGTACTGGCCGCCTCCCTGTTCACTGCCGGTTGCGCGATCAATCCGCTCGAAGGCGAAGGCAAGCGCACCGACGCGGCTTTGCTGCAAAAGCAGTTCGACACGGCCGATCAACGACGCCAGGACCATGCTAAGGGCCGATTGATCTACGCTGGTTTTGCGATGCATTCGCAATCCAGGGCGTTTCGCAACGACGTTCTGGCGGGCGAGAAAGTCGCCCGTGCGATCGACCCCGATGCGATCGTTTTCAAGCTGAACAACCCGGCAACACTGCAGCGTGCCGACTGGCCGCATGCCACCGGCGACAACGTCGCGGCGGTGCTGAAAAAAACGGCCGCCCTCGCCCGCCCGCAGGACCGCGTGATGATTCTGTTCGCCACCCACGGAGGACCGAACGTGCTGGCCAATCAGATTGGCACGTCGACCCAATCTTTGCTGAACGCGAAGCGCCTGGGCGAGCTGTTGGCTGACCTGCGCGGCAAGCCGGCACTGTTGGTGCTGTCGGCCTGCTTCAGCGGATCGTTTCTGACAGCGGCCGCGGAACCAAACCGAGTGCTGCTGACGGCGGCCGCGCGGGATCGGAATTCGTTTGGCTGCCACTTCCAAAGCAGCAACACCTACTTCGTGAACGCGCTGCTGAATCAACCCGGCCTGCTCGACCACTCGGTCGTGGAAGCGATGGAAAAAGCGATCGTGACGATCGACCAGAAAGAAAAACGCGAAGGCCTGTCGCCGCCGTCCCTGCCGCAAATGTCGGTGGGCAGCGAGGCTTCGGCCTGGGCGAACCGGCCGCTTGGGCAATGGTTGCAACCGTACTGATTTCACGAACCTTCAGCGGCCTTGGCGCACTGCGCGCCGCCGTCGACCGAGCGACGCGGCGACGTGTCATTCGCGGCTTGCGCCGCACGCGGGTTGACGAGGTGAAAGTTCTCACGTTTTGCAACCAGATCATCCCTGTGCCGGCACGGAAAAGCAGGCAAAGCGTGGCATAGTTTTGCCCGACTTTCGACGCAATTCGTGTAGCGGAGGCGGGTTTCTTTCGCCAGTTTTCAAGGGACGATGATGATGATGAAACGTTTTTTCGCCAGCGCGCGTGTTTCGACCGCGGCGCTGCTGATGGCAGCGGTTGTCGCCGCGTGCGGCGGCAGCAACACCGATGCCGGCGGGACCGGCGCTGCGGTTGCCCGATCGGAGCCGGCGGCACCAGCGGCCGCGCCGGCCGTCCTTCAGGTTGAAAGCCGGGTGCAGCCGGCCAGCGCGGTGCAGGATGTGCCGCCAATCGAAAAGCGCACCGCCACCACCGTCGCGCCCGCGCCGGCGCGAATCGAGTTGGGTGGCATCGCGGCCGAAAAATCATCTGAGACGACCACTGCCAGCGGCGTGCGCAAGGTCGGTGCCGCGCAGCACGTGGCGCAAACTGCAACGCCGGCCGACACCGGCGCGCACCTGAACTGGCAGCCGACCGCCGCCGGCGGCAAGATCGCCGCGATCAGCTTCGCGGCCGAGGGCGCGAAGGGGCTGCGGCTCGGGGTGCTGGTCGGCCAGTTGCCGGGCAGCAGCGTGCTGCGCCTGTACCGTCAGTCGGACCGCGCCACCGCGTTTCGCATCACTGGTGCGGAAGTGCTGAAGATCATTCAGCGCAACCTCGATTCGGGCGACAACAGCAATGCCGCGCGCACCTGGTGGTCGCCCGATCTGGGCGGCGCTGAAGTGACGCTCGAAATCGAATTACCGCCCGGCATCGAACCGGCAACCGTGGAGATCTCCGTGCCGAGCGTCTCGCACATTTTTGCCGACCTCCTGCTTCCGAGCGAAGGGACCGATCAGCGCAAGGACGTGGGCGACGCGGGCACTTGCAATCTGGACGCCAACTGCTACCCGGCTTACCAAAGCAGCCGCGACGCGGTTGCTCGCATGACTTTCGTCGACCGCGGCACCGCTTTCCTTTGCACCGGCACCTTGCTGAACGACGCGGCAAACGATGGCGCGCCCTATTTTCTTTCCGCCAATCACTGCATCTCGACCCAGACGGCGGCCTCTTCGCTCACGACCGACTGGTTCTACCGCTCCGCGTTCTGCGGCTCCGGCTCCCTTTCGAGCGTCCGCACCACACGCTTCGGCGGCGCCCAGTTGCTGTATCAAAGCGCGTCGACCGACACGTCGTTCATGATCCTGAATGACGTGCCCCCGGCCAACGCGGTCTACGCCGGCTGGAGCGCGCTGCCCAGAGACCCCGGAACGCCCGTCACCGGCCTGCATCATTCGGCTGGCGACCTGCTCAAGATCAGTTTCGGGCAAATCGACGGCTACTCGGCTTGCGTGGCGCTTTCTAATGCGGTTTCCTGCCCTGTCGCGGATTCTTCGGCTGGCTTCTATCGCGTCGGCTGGTCGTCCGGCACCACCGAGGGTGGCGCGAGCGGCTCGCCGCTGATCGCGACCGTCGGCTCCAGCCAGTACGTCATCGGCACACTCTACGCCGGGGCGGCAAGCTGCTTCAACCAAAGTGGAGCGGACAGCTACGGCCGTCTCGACATCGCCTTCAACACGGCGCTTAAAAACTGGCTCAACCCTCCTGCCACCGGCACCGGTCCGGCTGGCCGCACGCCGGTCTACCGCTTCTACAACTCCACCACCGGCGCGCATTTCTACACCGTGAGCCAGGCAGAGCGTGACTTCGTGATCGGCAACTACCCGGTGTTCAAGTACGAAGGCGTTGCATTCAATGCCTATGCTGGCCCCGCCGCCGGGCAGACGCCGGTGTACCGTTTCTACAACGGGACCACGCGCGCCCACTTCTACACGATCAGCGCGGCCGAGCGCGATTTCGTGATCGGAAACTATCCGAAATTCCAGTTCGAGGGCACGAGCTGGTATGCCCAGATCAGCGCGGGCAACGGATCGGTGCCGCTGTATCGTTTCTACAACCTCGGCCGCGGAACGCACTTCTACACGATCAGTGCGGACGAGCGGAATTCGGTGATCGAAACGTTGCGCGACTTCAAGTACGAAGGTATCGGCTACTACGCCTGGACCAACTGATCGGCGGTTAAAAAGCGCAGCCTGCCCGGCTTTGGAAAGCCAGGGGAACGCTACGATGGGGTTTGCTGGAAACAGCCAACCCCATTTTTTTGCCCACGCGAACCGTGACCATCCAGACCGACGACTTCGCCGCAGCTCCGCGTCGCGGCACGCTGGCGGCGGCCGCCGAATCCCCGCGCGAAGAAGCGATCGAGCGCGCGCTACGCCCCAAGCTACTGCAAGAGTACGTCGGCCAGGCCAAGGTCCGCGAGCAGCTCGAAATCTTCATCGGTGCGGCCCGAAAGCGCGGCGAGGCGCTGGACCATGTGCTGCTGTTCGGCCCGCCGGGCCTGGGCAAGACGACGCTGTCGCACATCATCGC
>JBDTRV010000266.1:0-4627 GCA_039931475.1 Burkholderiales bacterium
CGATCCTGCGCGCCAAGCTCGATCGGCGAACCCCACACCACCATTTCGCGGTCGCCAATATCCACATCCCACCAGCGCGTGGCCCGCCATTTGGCGGCGACGTCATGGCTCACGCGCTCCTTGCCGATGAAAAAGATCAGCGGCTCGCCCGACGATCCGCCAGTGTTAAAGCGTGCCAGGTCCGTCGTTCCCTCGCGTTTCATGGCTTCGGTATTGGCGCGGATCGTTGCCTTGGTCAACAGCGGCAAGCGGCGCAGATCCTCAACCCCGCGCAGCGTCGACGGGTCGAAATCGAGCTCAGCGAACAATGTCCGGTAGTACGGCACCTTGCTGCCCGCCTCCACGAGAAGCGTGCGCAGTCGCTCGATCTGCAAAGCCTCGATCTGGTCGATCGGCCACCATTGCGACTGCTCCATCTGGCTTCTAACCGAAACTGTCGTGTGGCTCTTGGCGCGCTCCTGCAGAGGGAACAGTAGCGAAGAAACAAGGGTTGTGTAGGCACTCATCGAAATTCCGTTCGGCTGGCGCTACCGGGGCCAGAACCCTCCGCGAGCGCTTTGCGATAGACAGCGGTCAGCACGGGTCGAACGCGCTCCCAGGTGTAGCGCTGTGCCTCTTCGACTCCGGCGCTCGACAGTCGGTGGCGCAAGACAGGATCATCCAACAGCAGCTCGGCGGCGTGAGCCAAGGCCTGAGGGTCACGCGGAGCCACCAGCAACGCCGTTTTGCCGTCCTCCACTAGAAAGGGAATGCCGCCCACGTTGGTGCTCACAACTGGCACGCCGCTGGCAAGGGATTCGAGAATCGAGTTGGGCATGTTGTCGGCCACGCTGGAGTTCAGCATGATGTCCGCTTCGCGATAGAGCCCGGCGATCTGGTCACGATCGAGCCGGCCGGCAAAATGAACCGATGCCGCCACATCGAGTTGCTGGCTCAGTTGCAGGAGTCGTTGCTCTTGCGGACCGCTGCCCGCGATCGTGAGCCGCGCCCCAGTGTGGCTTTGGCGCAACAACGCAAATGCCCTGAGTGCCGTCTCGACATCGTAGATCGGCTCCAGATTTCGGGTAACAATCAGGTGGGGAGTCGGGTTGGGCGCGTGCTCGACTGCTTCAAAAAACCGGCTCAGATCAATGATGTTGGGAACGACTTCGGCGCGCATGCCGAACTGGCCGAACACTTTCTCCAAGAAGCGCGAAGGCACGGCCAGAGACTTCGCCCGTCGCATCGACCAGCGCACCAGCCGCTGCGAACGGTCCAGGAACGATGCGGCTTCGCCACCTCGATAGTTCACGACCACCGGCACTCCGCGCAGCCAGCCAACCCAGATCGCGGGAGCGGCGAACAAATGCCAGGACCAGCCTGAATTCGCCATGACGTGGAACAAGTCGCTGCTTGCCGCCGCGCGCCAAAGCGCAACCAAGTAGGGCATCAATCGACAGATGGCGCGCAGTCCCACGACCTTGCCGGCCCATGAAGGTCGGTACGGTGTATTGGTGGGAACGACCAGCACTTCAGCCTGCTCGCCGCGCAACAGTTCGGCCAATTGTCGAGTCTGCGTCGCCATTCCGCCTGCGGGAGGAGGCACTGGGCCCACCAACGTAATGCGTAACCCCAACAATTGTTGCTGACCCGCCTGGGATGGCGGATCGGACCGCAATTGATTGCGTTCAAGAGGCGTCTGACTGTTGCCGACCTGCCCAACCGCTGCTGGAGGCGGGCGCTCAGGCGATCGGTATTCAGGGTGATGACCATGCACAACCGCTGGCGGTTGTTGCAAATAATGCGGCGCGCGAGCCGTCACTGGCTTCAAGGAACGGGATAACGTGCTGTTCATTGCGTACCGCCAGCAACCCTTTTAAGCCAGTCACCTCGCCGGATGGCGTGATGTTCGAGACTAAAAGAACGCTTCACGACCGAATCGAACAAACTACGTCCATCGAAAATAAGCGGTTGCTCAAGCCGCTTCCGGATGGCGTCGAAGTAAGGGTTTTTGAACTTGCGCCATTCCGTCACGATGAGCACCCCGTCGGCTTCTTCGAGCGCGCTGTCGGCTCCGTCGAAGAAACTGATCTGGCTTTCCGCCGCCCGCTTAAGCCGGGCTTGCGGCATCGCCGCAAGGTCGTACAGATTCAGATGCGCTCCGCGCCGCACCAAATCCGCGCCGATGACGCGGCCGGGAGCTTCCCGCATGGCGTCTGTGTTGGGCTTGAACGAAAGACCCCAGAATGCAAACGCTTTATCCAAAAGATCGCCGAAGCGTTTCACGACCTTCTCCGCCCGAATACCTTTCCGGCACTCTCTCACGACTTCGACGGCGGCAAGGATGCCCAGTCGCACTTGGCGATCGGCCCCGTTTCGAATCAGCGCACTCACGTCTTTCGGGAAACAGTTTCCCCCGCAGCCCGCATCCGCGTAAAAATAATCGTTGCCGATGCGCGGGTCGCTGCCGACGCCACGCCGCACAAGTTCGATACCGGCGCCTACGCGTTCGGTCAGTGGCGCAAGGTCGTTCACCAAGCCGATTCGGGTCGCCAGCATCGCATTTGCTGCATCTTTGGCGCAATCGGCGCTACGAACATCCATCAATAAAAACTTGTCCCGATTCTGCGCAAACAGAGCATAGACCGCCGAGATGAGTGCGATCGCCCGCCCATCACCGGCGCCGAAGATGATTTGATCGGAGTGCATGAAGTCATCGGCGGCTGCGCCGTCTTTCAGAGATTCCGGATTGCTCAACACCGAAAACTCAACGCGGACACCACGATCGCGCAGGATACTCGCCACCGCGTCGCGCTTGCGCTCGGTGGTTCCGACCCGGACCGTGCTCTTGTGCACGATGACGTTGCGGTCACTCGCCCATATTGCGTGCGGCGGACGACACATGATCAATGTCCGCGTTCGGCTGTGTGCCAACGCCGATGAACAGTAGCGCACAATGGCCGATCGCCCTGGCGGCATCGCGGGTGAGGCACAGCCGGCCTTGTTGCGGTGGATCAGCGATTCCAATCCATGCTCGAGAATGGGCATTGCACCACTATTGAGCGAGCGGTTTCTGAATTCGTCTGAGTCGAGACAGGCAACAGGAATGCCGATTTCGGACAGGCACGCGGAAGTAACCAGGCCTACGTAGCAGGCGCCAATCGTGGTGATATTCATCGGCACAAGCCGATCGCAGAAAGCCCGCGGATGTCCGCCCTGCCCTGATCAAGTTGGCCGCGACATATTCGCTCACGAGCGAGGAGCGCTGGCTTGCGCGCCCGCTCAAGTGGCCAATTCATGCAATTGCTCGCCGACCAATCCAGCGTAGATCGGGCCATAACGCGCGACGCTGGCACCCCAGTTTCGCTCGACTTCGACAAACCGGCGGGCCGCCGCGCGCATTTCCGGCCACCGTAACCGCTGCGCCCACACTTCGTTCAATGTCTCGGCAAGAGACGTCACGCTACCGGCGCGGAAAAGCACACCGGTTTCGCCGTCGCGGATCAACTCCTTGTGGCCGCCGACATCCGACGCCACCAGAATTCGACCCTGCGCCATTGCCTCGAGCGGCTTGAGCGGCGTGACCAGTTCGGTCAAACGCATCGAGTGTCGGGGATAAACGAGCACGTCAATTAGATCGTAGTAACGGTGCACATCCGCGTGCGGCACCCTGCCGGTAAATATCACCTTGTCGCCAAGACCCAGCGTCGTTGCCTGTGCTTTCAGAGCCGCATCCTGAGGGCCGCCTCCCACCAGCAACATCCGGACATCGGGCTGAGATTTGAGCAAGCACGGCAGCGCTTCGAGCAAGAGATCCAGACCCTCATAGGCATAAAACGACCCGATGAAACCGATAACGTTTGAGCCGGCCAGCCCGAGCGTTGCGCGCAAAGCTTCGTCCGGCTTGCCGCTGGTATCGAACGCCTCAATGTCTACCGCGTTGGGTATAACGGTGATCTTTTCCGGTGGAATTCCTCGTGCGGCAATATCGTGCCGCAACCCCTCACAGATCGTGAAAACGTGCAGAACCTGGCGTAACGCGCGAGTCTCCAGCCAGCGCGTCAGCCGATAGCGGGGGGCACCCTCGGTCGTGGTGCCGTGGTCCACCGCTGCATCTTCCCAGAACGCGCGAACTTCGTAAACAACGGGGATACCCAACCTTCGCCCGACCCGAATCGCCGGGATGGCATTGAGCACAGGAGAGTGGGCGTGCATTACATCCGGCCGAACCTCGGTTGCCACTTTAAACAGGCGGCGTTCGAGCTGGTTCATCAACCCGATTTCCCGCAACCCCGGCACATTCGGCATTGGGGTTGTCGCAGTTGTTCGGTAGAAGTGCCAACCATCCACCTGCTCTTCGCTCACCGAGCAATTCGTTTGCTTTGGACCGGTCAAGTGAAACGTATCCCAGCCGAGTCTGCGTTGCTCGCGTAGGAGCGATAGCGTGCGAAACGTGTAGCCGCTGTGCAGCGGGATTGAATGATCCAGCACGTGGAGGATGCGTATCATCCACTGCTCCGGAGGTCGGATTGATACGAAATGCAAGCACAGTTGAGCCAATTCGCATTCACACAAAGACCGCTTGCACAGACATCACGCACGAATCGCCTCTTTGCACAGCGATGACGTTTGTTCCGACGCGAGCCCC
>JBDTRV010000267.1:0-4627 GCA_039931475.1 Burkholderiales bacterium
GTCGTCCGCGGCCATCGCCTGCAGCAATGTGTCGAGTTCGAGATCCTGGATCAGCCGCGCTTCGTTGCCCGGCGGCTTCGCATTGATGTCGAAATCGCGATCACGCTGCATCAAGAGCGCTTTCATGGCGTGATCCGTTCCAGCAGACGGTCATGGGTGACGCGGTACTTTTGAGCGATCGCCATCGCGTAGGCCAGCCCGGTGGCCGGGCGGCGTTCGAGCTTGTGGGTGCGGATCGCCGGATCGTCGGGGTCGATGAGGCTGAGGACGCTGACGCACTTGTCGTCGAACGTGGCCAGCTCACTCAGAAAGGTGACACACACCGCGAGCAGGTCGAGCCGGGAAATCTGCGCCATCACCTTCTGGCCGAGAAATATCGCGTCCTTCAAGGTCGTCGACGAAAAGATCTCGTTCATGACGATGATGCTGTTGGGCGTCGCCGCCTGCAAGATCCGGTGGATGCGCACCAGGTCGTCCTTCAGCTTGCCGCGCAGGCTGTTGATGTCTTCTTCCTTTTCGAAGTGGGTGAACAGACGATCGAACAGGAACAAGCGCGCGCTGTCGCCGGGCACGGGGCAGCCCAGACTGGCCAGGTAGTGCAGTTGCCCGAAGGCCCGGGCGAACGTTGTCTTGCCGCCGTTGTTCGGTCCTTACACGACGAGCACTCGCTCGGCACCGCTCGGGAAGAAGTCGTTGCGAACGACGTTCGCTTTTTCCGCGAGCAGCTTGCCGGCCAGGGCAAGGTCAAATCCGCCGCGACTCTCGAGCTGCTTCGATGTCTGTGACAGCGTCGGGTAGCACAAGGGCAGGCCAACACGGCGGAAGTCCTCAAGATAGGACAGGAAAGCCGCATAGAACTGAATCTCACGATCAAAGCGTGAGATCGCCGGATCCGCATAGACGGCGTGCGCTGTGCAAAACGTTTCGAGCGCCGCAAACGGTTGCGGATTGAGCAACGCGACCCGGTCGAGGATCTGCGCGTCGACGTGATCGAGGCTGCTTGTCCGCGGAAACTTGACGCGGTAGTCCTTCGCCTCGCCGTCGTGCCTGAATTTCTCGAACGTCGCCTCGACGGCGACGCTGTAGTCGATCTCGCCCTCGTAGTTGCGCACAGTCACCCCGTTGCCATGGAGGATCAAGGCATACCGGATCGCCGCCAGGTCGAGCGCCACTTGCCGGGTCTCGGCCGCCAAGGCACGGTAGGCCTCCGAGCCCGTGTATTGCGCCAGGAATTCGGCGAAAGCGCGCAGGCCGCGCGACGCGGGGGCGAAGTCGGTCAGGTCGCGTTGCAGATGCTCGACGGCGTCGCAATAGGTTTGGGCCGCGGCGAGGAACCAGCGCGCCCGCTCGTAGTTGTAGCGGCTCTTTTGTGTCGACTCCAGCTTCTGCCGCATCACCCGCATCTGTTCCGAGAACACGCGGATCACGCCGATCGCGGCCGGCTGCTCAAGGTCGCGCATGACCTCCTGACGGTAGGCCACCGCATCGAGATCGTGCAGCGGCGTGTGGAAGTAAGGCGCGAGGTTGTAATCCTTGAACGGGGCCGTGACGGCGGCGACGATCTGATCGAGATTCAGATCGTGAAAGCACGCGGGCGCTTCGGACGTTTCGAGCGATGTCCGATCCGCATCGGCTGCGAGGATGCTGACAAGGTGCATGGCTGTTGCCTCGACGGTTATCGGCCGAAGCGGGCGCGTCCGCCGAGCTCACGTTCGATCTTGAGCAGGCGGTTGTACTTGGCAACCCTTTCGCCGCGGCAGACCGAGCCCGCCTTGATCTGGCCGCCGCCCATCGCCACCGCGAAGTCGGCCATGAAGCTGTCGTCCGTTTCGCCAGAGCGATGCGAGATAACGAAACCCCAACCGGCCCGCCGGCACATCTCGACCGCGGCGATGGTCTCCGACACGGTGCCGATCTGGTTCAACTTGATCAGCGCTGCATTGCAGGTCTTCTCGGCGATGGCGCGGGCGATGAACTGCGTGTTGGTGACGAGGTTGTCGTCACCGACAATCTGCACCTGGCCGCCAAGCTTTGCGGTGTGCTCGCGAAAGCCGTCCCAATCGCTTTCAGCGAGTCCGTCTTCGACCGAGACGATCGGGTACTTGCGGATCCATTCCTGATACAGCGCTGTCATCTCGGCGCTCGTCCTTTCGGCGGGCGAGTTGCGGGCCAGACGATATTTGCCGTCTTCGAAGAACGAGCTCGCCGCGGCGTCGAAGGCCAGCGCGATCTCGTCGCCTGGCCGAAAGCCCGCCGCCGCGATCGCTTCGAGAATCAGTTCGAACGCTTCCTCGTTGGTGTGCAGCATCGGCGCAAAGCCACCTTTGCGCGCCGACTTGCGTCTGGCCTTCGAATCAACCTTGGCAGGCCTGGAGAATGCGCTTGCCAGCGGCGTGGCGCTGCGTCAGCGAAGCGTGGAAGAGATGGCGACCCGAAGTATGGTCTTGGCCGACACCGTCGCGCGGATCGAAGCCGTATCCTTGCGCGTCAGGAGTCTGAGCTCCAGCGGATCTACGAGTCGCGGAGGAGTCCGTTGAACAAATCCGGTGTGCTGTACCCCATGTTGCATGGCCTGGAAGAAGAGGATATTTGATGTCCCGGCTGGAGCCATCCGGGAAGCGAACGCGCTGAACCTATGAAATTGCGCACGTGGGCCGAAGTACTTGACGATACTGGGATCAAGGTCAAAGAACTTCTCGACGAACTGTTCGAGGCCGGTAGCTGGCAAATTGCACTTCTCGACCAATTCCTTGGCGTGCTTTATTCTTTTTTCTGAGGCGTCACCGTCACCACCTACCCAGGAACTCATCATGAGCAACAACAGCGGACCCGGCTACAAGAGCCATCCCCAGCACACGATCGAAACCCGCCCCGCCGCCGTGCACGTGCAGGTCACCGCGCAAGGAGAAGTGATCGCCGACAGCCACAACGCGATCGCCATGTACGAAGCGGGCCAGGGGCCAACCTGGTACCTGCCGCGCAGCGACGTGAAGATGGGCCGGCTGGAGCGAACCCAACACTCGACCCATTGTCCGTTCAAGGGCGATGCGTCGTACTTCAGCATCAAGGGCGCCGCGAACGGAGAAAACGCGGTTTGGAGCTACGAGCAGCCGTTCGACGAGGTGATGTCGATCAAGGATCACCTCGCCTTCTACCCCGACCGCGTTGATTCGATCGAGGCGATCGGCGCGTGAGATCGAACTGTTCCCCAGCCATCGCTTGGGCGTAGGCTCGGCCCTCGCCTCTCCCTCCTCTCCCTCCTTTGGGAGCGGCGCCAGCGGCTTCAAACTTGACGATTTGCGCACAACTCAATCCGGACACGGAGTTTGCTGCCTAGCAGTCGCGTTTCGCTAGCAGTTCCATAGCAATAAACGCTTGCTACACGAGCGGCAACGGCTCTTTTTCCTTGAAATTTCGGAAACTGCCGGGCCTGCCAGGGCCAACACCATGACGGCCGCGATCGGCACGCTCAGAGCAGCACCGCGTCGTACTGCTCCGGTCCCAGGTGAGAAAACCTTATTCCCGCGCCGTCCGCGCATGGCAATTAAGAAGCGCTTCAAGCTTTGAAACGTTCGCGGACGGTTCAAACCGTGTCGACCGCCAGCACCACGCCGACGTAGGCGACCACTGCGATCAACACGGTGGAGATCGCCCCCAGCACCAGCGCCTTGGGGCCGGTGGCCAGAAGCACCTTCACCTTGACTCCGGTGCCCAGTCCGAACAGCGCCGCCGCCAGCATGGCCGTGGTGACGATCTTGACGAAGTCGAGCCCACCCTGAGGCACCACCCCCGTGGTCCGCACCACGACCATTGCGAGGAAACCCAGCACGAACAATGGCACCAACGGCATCTTCTTGCCGCCCGCGCCCGGCTCCGCCTTGCTACGTTGGCGTGCCATGTAGGCGACCATCGCGACCAGCGGCGCGAGCATGATGACTCGCGCCAGCTTGACGACCACGGCGGTGCCCAGTGCCTCCTGCCCGGCCGGCGACGCCGCGGCGACGACCTGCGCCACCTCGTGAACGCTGGCGCCAGACCAGGCGCCGTAAGCCTCGTTTCCAAGCAGCAGCGCATGCTGCAACATTGGCCAGCCGAACAAGGCAACGGTGCCGAAGATCGTGACCAGGGCGATGGAGGTCGCCACCTCGTCCTCGGTGGCATCGCTGGCGCCCTGCATCGCCGCGATCGCGGAGGCACCGCAAATCGAGAAGCCGGCCGCGGTGAGCAGCGACAGGTCGCGCGACAGGCCCAGGCGTTCGCCAACCCACCGGGTAACCACGAAACCGAAGATCACCGTGATGACCACCACCGCCAGCAAGGGAACTCCCAGCCCGATGACATCGAGGAAGGACAGTTGCAGGCCAAGGAAGACGACCCCGGCGCGCAGCAGCCGCTTGGTGCTAATCGACAGACCGACCGTGACCTTGGGCTTCAGGAGGCCGGTATTGGCCAGCACCACGCCCAGCAGCACGCCAGCGGTCAGTGGGCTCAGGAACGGAACGAAGATGTTGATGATGAAGGCCAGCGCCGTTCCGGCCGCCGCGACGGCGATGCCGGGCAGCAGTTGAAGCGCGATGCTGCGGGCCTTCTCAAGCCGGCTGGCGCCCGGCGGCGTTTCGATCAGCTG
>JBDTRV010000268.1:0-4623 GCA_039931475.1 Burkholderiales bacterium
CATCATCTCGGTCGCTCAACTCAACAAAAGCTACGCCTCCGGATTCACCGCCCTAAAGAACATCGACCTAACCATTCGCCGTGGCGAAATCTTCGCGCTTTTGGGGCCGAACGGCGCGGGCAAGACGACCTTGATCAGCATCGTCTGCGGCATCGTCAATCCAACCTCGGGTACGGTGCTTGTCGACGGGCATGACATTCAAACGGAGTATCGAAAGTCGCGCTCGCTGATCGGCCTGGTGCCGCAGGAGCTCACGACCGATGCGTTCGAGACCGTTTGGGACACGGTCAGTTTCAGCCGCGGTTTGTTCGGCAAGCCGAAGAACCCGGCGCACATCGAAAAGACGCTCAAAAGTCTGTCGCTGTGGGACAAGAAAAGCAGCATGATTCGCACCCTGTCCGGCGGCATGAAGCGTCGGCTGCTGATCGCCAAGGCGCTGTCGCACGAGCCGAGGGTGCTGTTCCTAGACGAGCCGACTGCTGGTGTCGACGTGGCGCTCAGGCGCGACATGTGGGGCCTGGTGCATGAACTGCGCGCAAGCGGCGTGACGATCATCCTGACCACGCACTACATCGACGAAGCCGAAGAGATCGCCGACCGCATCGGCGTGATCAGCAAAGGCGAGTTGATCCTCGTGGAGAACAAGGTGGAGCTGATGCGCAAGCTCGGCAAGAAGCAGCTCATCTTGCAGTTGCAGGAGCCGCTTGGCGCGGTGCCCGAGCCGCTGGCTGGCTATGCGCTGGAATTGGGCGGCGAAGGCAACGAGCTGACCTACACCTACGACACGAAAGACGACGCGAACGGCGGCCACATCCGCATTGCCGAATTGCTGCAGTCGTTGTCCGACTCGGGCATCCGCTTCAAGGATTTGAAGACCACGCAAAGCTCGCTCGAGGACATCTTCGTGAGCCTCGTGAAACACTGAAGGCGAACGAATGAATTGGCAGGCGATCCGCGCGATTTACGGCTTCGAAATGGCACGCACCCGGCGCACGTTGATGCAGAGCGTCGTCTCGCCGGTGATCTCGACGTCGCTCTACTTCGTGGTGTTCGGCGCGGCGATCGGCTCGCGGATTCAAGAAGTGGGCGGCGTGAGTTACGGCGCGTTCATCGTGCCGGGACTCATCATGCTGTCGCTGCTCACGCAGAGCGTGTCCAACGCTTCGTTCGGCATCTACTTTCCGAAGTTTTCCGGAACGATTTACGAGCTGCTGTCGGCGCCGGTGTCGTACGTCGAAATTCTGCTGTCTTACGTCGGCGCGTCGGCGACCAAGTCGATGGTGCTCGGCCTCATCATCCTGGCCACCGCCGGCTTGTTCGTCGATCTGCACGTGGAGCATCCGTTCTGGATGTTGCTGTTCCTCGTGCTCACCGCCGTCACGTTCAGCCTGGTCGGCTTCATCATCGGCATCTGGGCCGACGGGTTCGAGAAGCTGCAAGTCGTGCCGCTTTTGATCATCACGCCGCTGACTTTTCTGGGCGGCAGCTTCTATTCGATCGACATGCTGCCCCCCGCCTGGCAGACGGTGGCGCTGTTCAACCCGGTGGTGTATCTCGTGAGCGGCTTTCGCTGGAGTTTCTATGGCATGGCGGACGTAGGCGTCTGGATCAGCCTTGCGATGACGCTCGCGTTTCTCGGGATTGCGCTGGCCACCGTTGCGTGGATATTTCGCACCGGGTACAAGCTCAAGGCGTGAGGCAGAAGGTTGCAGACGCGTTCGCCCACGTGTCGATATGCGCGGCTGGAAGCTGCGCCATCAATTTTCTTTCAGCTTGTCGTCCTCGCGCTTCACGTCGGCCATCGCTTCGGGTTCCAGTTCTTCGGCCGCGCGGTTCAGCCGGATGAACACACCCCAGGCCGCCAGCAGCACGCCGACCGCCGCGATCAGACTCGCCGCATACGGCAACTGCCCGGGGTTGTCGTGAATCGCCTGAAAGGTCGCGACCAGCCCCTCGATCGCCAGCGCCACGATCACCACCACGAAAAACCGCGAGAGGTAGCGCCGCACCCGGGTCGGCGCGCTCACGTCGGCATCGCGGATCAACTCTTCCTCGGTGATGGTCTCCGAAATCTGTAGCGCCACCACTGCCGCGGCCAGCAGCCCGACCGCCTCGATGATCTGCTGCGCGGCGGAGGCATCGACACCGCCAATGAACGCCGCCCAGCCCATGCGCGCCGCGATGCTGGTGAGCATGATCGCGGCGATCGCGAACAGCAGCGCGAGCAGCGAATGGAAAATCTGGAAAACAGTGGTGACAAATTTCATGGGTGCTTGCAGGCAAATTTCGCGCCAGCGGACGCTGGGGGTCGCTCCCGCAACGCCTGAAAACCGCTCGAATCTTGATTTTTTTGGCAGTTTTCGCCCGCCAGCACTCGAATTATTGCTCCTATATAAATAGCAATATTGCGGGCCGTTCGAGCGCGGCACCGCGCGGCGTTCATTGGGCGCAACGGCAAATCACGGCCGCCCGAGCCTCCGGGCGCTCGGGCGGCATTGGATTCGGGCAACGCTGAACACGCTTGGTTGCGGCGGGCACGCTTGGCGGGCTTGCGGGGACCCGTTCAGCGTCGCCTGCGCTGACCGCACGCCGCGCGGTCGGCGAAGATGCAAGCCATGCTCGATCTGCTCAAGACCTTCTCCTGGCAGGAGCTGCGCCAGCACCCGTGGCGCAGCGCGGCGGCGCTACTGTCGGTGATGCTGGGCGTCGCGCTCGCGTTTTCGGTGCATCTGATCAACGCTTCGGCGCTCAGTGAATTTTCTGGCGCGGTGCGTGCGGTGAGCGGCCAGCCCGATCTGCAACTGCAGGCTGCCAGCGGCAGCTTCGACGAAGCGCTGTTCGCGCAGGTGGCGACCGACCCGCGCGTCGAACTGGCCGCGCCGGTGGTCGAAGTGGACACGGTCGCGCTCGCGCCAGACGGGACGCGCAAGAGCATCAAGGTCGTTGGCGTGGATGCGCTCGTGATGCCGCGAATCGCCCCGGCGCTTGCGCCAGTACCCCGCCAGGGCGCCGATCGAATGGCCGTGTTCGCGCCGCGCGCCGTGTTCCTCAATGCCTCGGCCCGGCGACTACTACTGGCCGGCGACACCGCAGGCAAGTCTGCTGGCAGCGACGGCGGAACAGTGAGCAAAGACGGAACGGAATCGGCAAACGGAACGGGCGGTGCGAACGATGAAGTTGGCGGGAACGGTGCGGATCGAGCCGCGAAGCAGTCCGTCATCGAATTGCAGGCCGGCCTCGGCCTGCAGCCAGTCGACGTCGCGGGCACAGTCGCGGCCGCCGGCGCGCCGCTGGCGGTGATGGACATCGGCGCGGCGCAGGATTTGTTCGGCCTGGTCGGCCGGCTGTCGCGCATCGACCTCAAGCTGCGCGCCGGCGTCGACCGGGCGCGCTTCATCGACTCGCTCGCGCTGCCAGCCGATGTGTCGGCCGTGGAACCGGGTGCAGCGGGTGAGCGGGCCGGCAATCTGTCGCGCGCTTATCGGGTCAACCTCACGGTGTTGGCGCTGATCGCGCTGTTCACCGGCGCCTTCCTCGTGTTCTCGGTGCTGTCGCTTTCGGTCGCCAAACGCTCGCCGCAATTCGCGCTGCTCGGCGTGCTGGGCCTGACCGGGCGCGAGCGGCTGCGGCTGGTGCTGGCCGAATCGCTGGCGCTCGGTGTGGTGGGCAGCGCGCTCGGGCTGCTGTTGGGCACCGCGCTGGCGGCGCTGGCGCTTTCCGTGCTTGGCGGCGATCTGGGTGGCGGCTATTTCTCTGGCGCGCGCCCGCCGTTGCAGTTTGGCTTAGGCGCCGCCATCGTTTACGGGCTGCTTGGCGTGGTCGCGGCGATGGTCGGCGGCTGGCTGCCGGCGCGCGCGGTGCAGCGAATCGCGCCGGCGCAGGCCTTGAAGGGCCTTTCCGTCGGCGCCGAAGCTAGCTCCTGGCGTTGGCTCGGACCGCTGGCCATCGCCTTGTCGGTAGGCCTCGCGCTGCTTCCGCCGGTGTTCGGCATTCCGGTCGCGGCGTACCTGTCGGTCGCGCTGCTGCTGGTCGGCGGCATCGCGGCGCTGCCGACGCTGATCGCGCTGCTGTACGGCCCGCTCGGGCGCTGGGCGGCGCGGCGGCTGCTACCGATGCTGGCGGTCGAGCGGGCGCGAAGGGTGCGCGCAAGCGCCGCGATTGCCGTGAGTGGCGTGGTCGCGTCGCTCGCGCTGGCGGTCGCGCTCACGGTGATGGTCGCGAGCTTTCGCGATTCGGTCACGCAGTGGCTCGAAACCGTGCTGCCGGCCGACCTGTACCTGCGCAGCGCACGGAGCAGCGCCGCCGCCGAGACCGCGTACTTCACGCCCGACTTCGTTCGGGCGGTCGGCGCGTTGCCGGGCGTGATACAGCTGCAGGCAACGCGCTCGCGCGTTTTGCAGCTCGATCCGGCGCAGCCAGGCGTCACCTTGATCGCGCGCGATCTTGGCGGAGCTGGCGCTGGTGGCGCTGGTGGCGCTGGTGGCGCTGGCGGCATTGGCGGGGCAGGCAACGCGGACAGCGCGGACAGCGCGGACATCACTGGCAGAGTGGGAAGCGCGGGAAGCGGAGGAAGCGGAGGAAGCGGAGGAAGCGGAGGAAGCGGAGGAAGCGGAGGAAGCGGAG
>JBDTRV010000269.1:0-4609 GCA_039931475.1 Burkholderiales bacterium
TGGTCAACAACGCCGGCATCACCAAGGACAAGATGTTCATCAAGATGAGCCGCGAAGACTGGGACGCGGTGATCGAGACCAACCTGAATTCGATGTTCAACGTGACCAAGCAGGTGGTTGGCGACATGGTCGAAAAAGGCTGGGGCCGGATCGTCAACATCAGCTCGGTCAATGGCGAAAAAGGCCAGGCTGGCCAGACCAACTACTCCGCCGCCAAGGCTGGCATGCACGGTTTTTCGATGGCGCTGGCGCAGGAGCTTGCGACCAAGGGCGTCACCGTGAACACCGTGAGCCCGGGCTACATCGGCACCGACATGGTCAAGTCGATCCGGGAAGATGTGCTCGCCAAGATCGTCGCCACCGTGCCCGTCAAGCGCCTGGGTGAGCCGAGCGAGATCGCTTCCATCATTTCGTGGCTTGCGTCCGAAGAGGGCGGATATGCGACTGGCGCCGATTTCTCCGTCAACGGCGGATTGCACATGGGGTGAGATCGGGGCGCTCTGCGCCCGTTGCGCGCCGGGCTGCGTCCTGCCAGGTGCGTGGCCCCGATCGGCGTGGCATGTCGTACGGCGATTGGTGCATTTGGCCATCATGCGTGCCTCTGTGCGGCGCGCCGATTGCGCACACAGTCCTGCATTCTTCGCCCAGCCTTGCATAAAACCCCGCGCCAGCGGGGTTTTTGCCTGGTGCGGCGCGGATTGCCGTTTTTTACCAGCCAGATTGTTTGCCAGCCCCATTGCTTGACCTTGCACGATGACTGAAGCGCAGTATCGGCCTCGCTTCTTCGCGCTAATTCCGTGCGCGGGCTCGGGCAGCCGGGCCGGCGACGGCGGCCCGAAGCAATATCGCGAGGTCTCGGGCCGGCCGATGGTGCTGCACACGCTCGCGGCGTTCGCGGCGGTGCCACGCATCGCCGATCTGCTGGTGGTGGTGCCGCCGGGCGACGAGTCGTTCGAAGGCATGAGTGCGCCGTATCCCGTGGCCGACTGCGGCGGGGCGACCCGTGCGGCCAGCGTCTACAACGGTCTGGATCGGCTGTTCGAGCACGGCGCCGATCGGCGCGACTGGGTGCTGGTGCACGATGCGGCGCGGTGCCTAGTTACGCCCTCGCTGATCGACTCGTTGATCGACGCCTGCGAGCATGACCCGGTCGGCGGGCTGCTCGCGCATCGGGTGGCGGACACGCTGAAACAGGAGCAGGGCGGACGGGTCTGCGCGACGCTCGATCGCCAAGACAAATGGCTGGCGCAGACGCCGCAGATGTTTCGGCTTGGGCCGCTTCTCGAGGCGCTCGAAAATGCCGGCGATCAGGTTACGGATGAAGCCGCGGCGATGGAGTCGGCCGGGCATGCGCCACTGCTGGTGCCAGGCAGCGCGGAGAACTTTAAGGTGACCTACCGGCAAGATTTTGCATTGGCCGAGGCGATTTTGAGATTCCGCGAGAAATGAGCACCACGAACACTGGCGGCAGTGGCAACGGCGGTAGCGGTAGCGGCGCCAGGTTCCGGATCGGCGAAGGTTGGGACACGCATGCGCTGGTGCCCGGAAGAAAGCTCGTGATCGGCGGGGTCGAGATTGCCCACAGCGCGGGGCTGCTCGGCCATTCGGATGCCGACGTGCTGCTGCATTCGATCATCGATTCGCTGCTGGGCGCGGCGGCGCTCGGGGACATCGGACGGCATTTTCCAGATACGGACGCGCAATTTGCGGGCGCTGACTCGGTGGTGCTGTTGCAGGAGACCGCGCGCCGGGTGCGTGCTGCCGGGTTTGAAATCGGCAATGTGGATAGCACGATCATCGCGCAAGCCCCGCGCCTTGCGCCGCACCTTCCGGCGATGAGTGTGCGGATCGCGCAGGCGCTGAGCATCGCGACAGAGCAAGTCAACGTCAAGGCAAAAACTGCCGAGAAGCTCGGGCCGGTGGGGCAGGGCCTGGCAATCGAGGCGCGCGCGGCGTCGCTCCTTTTCCGATAGCAAAAGACGACCATCCGACGTGCGGTAACGGCCAAAAAAGCTTCCAAACAAGGTGCTTTGAGAAGCGGCCAAGCGGCCAGAAGCCCCCGTAGACTCTCTCCAATGCTCGTCCTCGGAATCGAATCCTCTTGCGATGAAACCGGCGTTGCGCTAGTGGACGCCGCTGGCGCGGGTTCGCCACGGCTGCTTTCGCATGCGCTGCACAGTCAGATCGAGATGCACGAGGCGTATGGCGGCGTGGTGCCCGAACTCGCCAGCCGCGATCACATCCGCAGAGTGCTGCCGCTGGCGCGAGCCGTGCTGCACGACGCAGGAACCGATCTGGCGCGGCTCGACGTGATCGCCTACACCCGCGGCCCCGGGCTGGCCGGCGCGCTGCTGGTCGGCGCGGGAGTGGCCTCGGCATTGGCGGCGGCCCTCGGAAAGCCGGTGCTGGGCGTGCATCATCTCGAAGGCCATCTGCTGTCGCCGTTCCTGTCGACCGATCCGCCCGAATTTCCGTTCGTCGCGCTGCTGGTGTCGGGCGGCCACACGCAGTTGATGCGGGTCGACGGCGTGGGCCGCTATGAATTGCTCGGCGAAACCGTGGACGACGCAGCCGGTGAAGCATTCGACAAGTCGGCCAAGCTGCTCGGCCTTAACTATCCGGGCGGGCCGGCACTCGCGCGGATGGCGGAACAAGGTGATCCGAAAGCGTTCCGGCTGCCGCGTCCGCTGCTTTTTAGCGGCGATCTGGATTTTTCGTTCGCGGGCCTTAAAACGGCGGTTCTCACGCAGACCAAGAAACTCGGCGATCAGCTCCAAGCGCGCGCGGCCGATCTTGCGGCGTCGACCGAAGCGGCGATCGTCGAAGTGCTGCTGAAAAAATCGCTCGCGGCGCTTGACCAGACGGGGTTGGAGGGGCTCGTGGTGGCCGGCGGCGTTGGCGCAAATCGATCGCTGCGCGCGCAACTAAATGCCGCCTGTGCCAGGCGGGGTGCGCGGGTGCACTATCCCGAGCTGTCGCTGTGCACCGACAACGGCGCGATGATCGCGATGGCCGCGGCGCTGCGCCTGCGCGCCGGCGTGGAGGAGGCGCACTGCAACTATGGATTCGACGTGCGGCCACGCTGGCCATTGGGCGACGCGGCGGACCTGCCCGAATCCGGACTACACGGGTTGTAGGAGAGCGCCCCTTGCCGGGCCGTGGGATGGGGTGTCAGCATCAGGCGTCATCTGCTTTTTCCCACCATTCGCAAGAAAAGGATTCATCATGAACAGCATCATCTGGCTCGTCGGCGCGGTCGTCATCGTGCTTGCCATTCTGTCGTTTTTCGGACTGCGCTAAAGCCGAGCGGCCTGCGCCCAAAGCCCGCGCGAGGCGCGGGCTTTCTGCTGGGCGCGCAATTTCAAAGCCGTTTTTTGGGGCCGCTTCGCAGGGCGGTCGGGGAATAGCGCGATCAAGTCGCCGTCGATGTGAAAGAATGGCGCGGCTGGGCGACCTCGTGGCGCGGCACCCACGGCCAGGCGTTTTGGCGGTGCGGCGATCGAGCAGGCCTTGCGATGACCCAAGCAAACAAGCAGGAGAAGAAGAGCCGCATGGCCTACCAATTCATTCAGACCGCCGAACATGGCGACGGCGCGATCAAGATCAGCGTCATCACGCTCGATCGACCGAAACAGCTCAACGCGCTGAACGACGCGCTGATGGACGATCTGGGCGCGGCGCTCAGGGACAACGACGCGAACGAGTCGATCGGCTGCACCATCGTCACCGGATCGGAAAAAGCCTTTGCCGCCGGCGCCGACATCAGCGCGATGGCGAAGTTCGACTTCATGGACGTGTTCAAGGGCAATTTCATCACCCGCAACTGGGAAACCACGGCGGCCGTGCGCAAGCCGGTGATCGCCGCCGTGGCCGGTTTCGCGTTGGGCGGCGGTTGTGAACTCGCGATGATGTGCGATTTCATCATCGCGGCCGACAACGCGAAGTTCGGCCAACCCGAGATCAAGCTCGGCATCATCCCGGGCGCCGGCGGCACGCAGCGGTTGCCGCGCGCAATCGGCAAAGCGAAGGCGATGGACCTGGCACTCACCGGGCGCATGATGGACGCGGCCGAGGCGGAACGGGCGGGACTGGTCTCCAGGGTGGTGCCGCTAGCGCGGTTGATGGACGAAGCCCTCGAAGCGGCCGCGGTCATCTGCGCGATGAGCCAGCCGAGCGTGATGATGTGCAAGGAGGCGGTCAACAAGGCGTTCGACAGCGGCCTGGCCGACGGTTTGAGCTATGAACGCCGGCTGTTTCACTCGCTGTTCGCGACCGAGGATCAGAAAGAAGGCATGGATGCGTTCCTGAATAAACGCGCGCCCGCCTTCCGCCAGCGTTGAAGACTCAAGCTCGCGGCGAAACCTTCGAGCGGATCCAGTCGAACACCGCCCAGCGCCCGTGAAGAACGATCTGAGCAGTGATACCGCGGCCCGCATCAAGGCGTTGCTCGAGCGCGACCTTGCCTTGACGCTGCCCGCGGCGACGGAGAGCGAAATGCGCGAGGTCGTGTTCAGCGCGCTCACCGGCGGCGGCTCGGCTGGCGGCCGGCCGCCTACCGAGCGCCGCGTCACGATCCTGCTGGCCGACCTGCGCGGCTTCACCGCGATGT
>JBDTRV010000270.1:0-4607 GCA_039931475.1 Burkholderiales bacterium
TCGGCGAAGTCGGCCTGGGCTCGGTCAAGGCCGGCTACGAAGCGAAGGAGATGGTGGCCTGGGCGCGCAAGCACGGCATCCAGAGCACGATCCACACCGGCGGACCGTCGATCCCAGGATCGGGCCTGATCGACAAGGACGTGGTGCTCGAAGCCGACGCCGACATCATCGGCCACATCAACGGCGGCCACACCTCGCTGCCCGAAGCGCACGTATGCGAGTTGTGCGAGAAAAGCAGCCGCGCGATCGAGATCGTGCACAACGGCAATGAGCGCGTCGCGATCGCGGCGGCGAAGATGGCGCTGCAACTGAAGTGTCCGCACCGCGTGATCCTCGGCACCGACGGCCCGGCCGGCTCGGGCGTGCAGCCGCTCGGAATCCTGCGCATGATCGCGCTGCTTTGCAGCGTGGCGAACATTCCGCCCGAACTGGTGTTCTGCTTCGCGACCGGCAACACCGCGCGCATTCGACAACTCAATTGCGGCCTGATCGAGAGAGGGCGCGACGCGGATTTCGTCTTTCTCGACCGCGCGCAGCACACCGCCGGCAAGACCTTGCTCGAAAGCGTGCAACTGGGCGATTTGCCCGGCGTCGGCATGGTGATGATCGGCGGCATCGTCCGCTGCGGGCGCAGCCGCAACACGCCGCCGGCGACTGAGGTTCCGGTGGTCGTTGGCGCGCACTGACCGGCAAACGTGACCTTCTCGCGCGTGGCTGGCACGCTGCTGCTCGCGCTGGCCGCCGCGTGGCTGTGCGAGCGCCTTCACCTGCCGTTGCCGTGGATGATCGGGCCGCTGCTGGCCACCGCGCTCTGCGGCGTTTTCGGTCTGCCGGTTCAAGCGCCAACCGTGCTGCGCAATGCGGGGCAGGGCGTGATCGGCGTGGCGCTCGGCCTTTATTTCACGCCGGACGTATTGCGCGAGATCGCGCGCCTCGCGCCCGCGCTGGTGGCGGGGATCGCGTGGGCCTTGCTACTGGGCTACGGGTTCTATCGGCTCCTCGCGGCGGTATCCGATGCCAGAAGTCGGCCGGATCGTGCGACCGCATTCTTCTCCGCCGCGATCGGCGGCGCATCGGAAATGGTCGTGCTCGGCGAGCGTCATGGCGGGCGCACCGACCGCATCGCGGCCGCGCATTCGCTGCGCGTGCTGATCGTGGTCGTGACGATTCCACTGGGTTTGCAGTGGGCGGGCCTGAAGGGCGTCGACCTGGTGTTGGCGGGGCCTCAGCATTTCAACCTCGGCGGCCTGACGCTTTTGGGGGTTCTGTGCCTGCTCGGAGCGCTCTTGCTGCACAGGATGCACCTGCCCAACCCGTGGGTGCTCGGCGCTTTAGCCGTCGCGATGGCGCTCACGGCCAGCGGAATCGAGTTGTCCACGCTACCCAAGCTGGCCTCGAACGTTGCGCAACTGTTCATCGGCGCTTCGCTGGGTTCTCGCTTCACGCCCGAGTTCGCGCGCAGCGCACCACGTTGGCTGGCGGCAGTGGCGCTCGGTTCCTTCGCGATGATCGCGTTGTCCGCCGCCTTCGCGTGGGTGATCGCGCACGCGGCCGGCCTGCATTGGGCCACGGTGCTGCTGGGCACGTCGCCGGGCGGGATCGCCGAGATGAGCATCACTGCCAAGGTAATGCAATTGGGGGTGCCCGTCGTGACCGCGTTTCACGTCACGCGCTACGTGGTGGTGTTGCTTGCGACGGCGCCGATTTATCGGTGGTTGGTGGGGGATGCTGCTTAGCGCATGTGCCTTGAGCGAGAGGGGCGTGTCGCGGCTCTTTCCTTTTCCAATTGCGCGGGCGCCGCGTTTCACCTTTCTCTTCCCGCTGGCTTACCCACGACGATCGCCAAGCGCGAGCCTTTGGAAGCGCCAACGCTTTCGCATTGCACCAGCATTTCCCGACGACGGACGATCGGGTAAGCTGACCGCGAAGATCGACTTGCGGCTTGAGCCGCAGGTTTCCTCAACGCAGCGGAGTCCGAACGATGAACATGCGCCGCCTGGTTCTGTATACGTTGGCCTCCGCCCTGTTGACGGGCTGCGCCTCGCAATCGCTGATGCGGCAACCGCCGGTCGCCGAGGTCTTGCAGCAACAGGCAACGGCCGGGCCGCTGCGCGTTGCCGACGCGCGGGTCATCACCGACAACGATGCCGCTTTCGCCGCCAAGCTCAAAGCCGTCGACGGCGCCAAGCAGACTCTCGACCTTGCCTACTACATCTTTTCGGACGACTATTCGTCGTCGCGGCTGACGCAGGGCTTGATCGATGCCGCCAAGCGTGGCGTCAAGGTCAGGTTGCTGGTGGATTACCTGAGCGCCTACAAGGAGCTGGACCGGTTCAGTTGGCTGCAGCGCGAAGGCGAAGGGCGGATCGAAGTGCGCCTGTACAACCGCCCGACCGTCGAGATTCTGAAAGATGCCGCCTTCCTCACGTTGAGCTGCGCCGATGTCGGTGTCTCCAAAGCCGTGCCCGAGGTTGCGTGCGATCAGCAAAAGATCGCCGCCGTCGACCAACATTTCGATGCCGCCGTGCCGGCCGGGCAAGATCGACTGAACCTTGGATTTGCCGGCTCGAGCCTGTTTTTGTCGGGCCTCTATGGCAAGAACCCGCAGCTCATGGCGTATGCGGTCGCGGGCGGGCAGGACATCGACCTGAAGGTGCTTGCGGCAGAAGCGCAAGGCGGCGATGCGGCGCGCACCGAACAGCTCAAGAATCTCGGCAAACTCTATTTCAAGGCCCGCTTTTTGAGCGGCATCGAAGGCCTTGCCGCCCGCATCCAGCTCGCGGTGATCCGGCTGGCTTTTGCCGAGCAGGTCAATCCGGTCTTCAACGCCATCAACAGCTATCTGCCGGTGACGCGGCAAAAATCTGAGTCGGCGCAAAAGGACTGGGACTATCTCACCGAGTTCCTGCACCACAAGTTCCTGCTGGCCGATGGCGCCACCCTGGTGCTCGGCGGCCGAAACGTCGAGGACGCCTACCATATGCATGCGGGTCCGCTGTCGGCCAAATACACCTTCATGGACACCGACGTCCGGCTGCAACTGGCAAGCCCCGACGCCGCGTTGCCGGCCAGCTTCGACCGGCTGTGGAACCTGCACGGCATGGTGGCGACGATCGAAGAAGTCAGGCAACACGCACCCAACGATCTGCTGGAGAACTTCAGCGTGCTAACGGCCGCGCAGGATGCGTGCGGACAGGGGCGCGAGCAGGTCTGCGTCGACCGCGAGGTCAACCAACATTTTGTCCCGCTTGACAGGCGGTTGGCGATCATCGGCGCCGAGCACAACCGGCGCGTGCGGCGCTACGCGACTGACTATCATCCCGCAGCCGAGCCGGCTCCGATGCCAATCGACGCAGGGGCGACCATCCACTATCTGGAGAACCTTCCGGTCGTCGATGGCCGCCGCGTTTACGGCGTGCCGCATGACCAGCAAGCGCAATCGAACAAGCACATCCACGCCCTCTGGCGATCGGCGCTGCGAGGGGTTTGCGCGTCAGCCGACCCCGCGCCGCGCGATGTGGTCTTTCACACTGCCTATCTGTTCATGCCGGCCGATCTGTTGCGCGACGTGTCGGCCATGCTCGACGGCAGCCGCCCGTGCCCTCGTGTGACGCTGTCGCTGGTGACGAATTCGCTTGCCACCACCGACCTGAATATCGTCAACCTGCTTGCCGCCTGGCAGTTGAAGGCGCTGGCCGATCACCTGCGGGAAAAAGGCGGGCAGTCGGCCGATGCCGCGAGCCTGCGCTACTTCGAGTATCTGCCGGCGGCCAGCGGCGGCCGGTCACTACACTCCAAGGTGATGGTGTTCGACCAGGACATCTTCATCGGCTCGGCCAATGCCGATGTGCGCAGCCTGATGATGGACAGCAACAACGGTGTTTTCATCAGCAACGCGCCCCGGTTTGCCGGCGCCTACCATCAGTTCCTGCGGCAGATTCTGGCGAACCCGTCGCTCACCGCCGACCATACCGCGTTGATCGGTCGTGATGCCCAAGCGCTCGGCATCGAGATGAACCAACTCATCGACCAGTTGCTGGCGCGTTATGCCAAGGAACGATTGTCCGATCAGCAACGCCTGGAACTCAAGCAGCAGATCCGCGACACCACGGTCAAGGTTTATGACCTGAGCCGGCGCATCATGCGGGGCGACGCCAAGGCGGCCGACGAGTTCAATGCGTTGTTCAAGGTGATTTGAGGCGGGTGGGAGGACATCCCGAAGCGTTGACACGACCCCGACGCGTCGAGCGAGCGACACGCCAGTGAAGTGGGGCCTGACGGAGCTGCGTGCTGCACGCCCGGCTGAACGCCCGGCTGAACGCGGCCAGGCTGTCGCAACCAACGCGATGCGCGATTTCCATGAGGCCCAGCCTCATATCGCTCAACGTCGACGCTATCAAATACGTAGCATGAAAACCATATGGGTAGAGCGATAACGACGAATTTTACGGATACTATCACTGAAGAAAAGTGATAAGTAAATTTAGATAGCGTCCGGGCGGGAAGTTGAGCGAAGGCCACGATACTCCGTGCGCCGATCAACCGCTTCATCGCCCCTGCGCCAAGCCCTGCGCCGTCGCCAGGACCCGCACCTTCTCCAGGACCTG
>JBDTRV010000271.1:0-4591 GCA_039931475.1 Burkholderiales bacterium
CATCGACAGGAGCCTCCACGCACGAATACGAACATAGCTCGCTGCGAAGCCGCTCACAGCGTTGTGTCGCTCTCAGCGTTGTTGACGGAGGCTGCAACCCGCTGCAAAGTCGGTACCAGTTCCGTCACGGTCGCGCTCTCGATCTTGTCAATCGCAGCTTCTTCATGGCAGGTGTACAGCGAAGGTCCCTTCGTGCAGGGCCTGCAGCCATGCGATTGCCTCGGCTGGAATTTGCGTCGACGACCCCTATTGCCTGGGGCATCGGCTGGCGCATCACTTTGGAATCGGTCAGTTCGCGCGCCGGGTCGACCGGCCGAAATACCAGCCCAAAACCGCGCCAAAAATCAAGTGCAGGACCAGGGTCATCGCGGGAGCCATCGGGCCGAACGACATTCCAAACAATCCGGCGCCTGCCATCGGCATCAGCGTCAGCATCATGCCCAGCCACCCGATAACGCCGATGGTTATCCCATGCGCCACCGAGCTGTTCCCGGGCAAACGGGAATCGAGCACCGCGATTGCCACGCCGTAGAGCACGATGCCAATCATGAAGTGGATAAACCAGCCAACGAGCGTGTTGCCCGACATCCCCATCATTCCCGCGATCATGCTGGGAATGTCCAACGCCGGCATGAAGCCCATCATGGTCTTGACAATCATCAAGATCGACAACACGACAGTGGCGATCAATCCGGCGGCCATGCCCTTCACAAACTTGTTCGTCGGTAGCTCCAAAAGAAGAGAAGAAAATCAACCCCAACGATGGCCGCCCAACTCACAGGGCGCGCCTTTTTTTAATCTTGTGGCGCGAGGTCATCTGCGCGTTGGGACACATAGGCTCACCGGAGCCCTATTGCTGTTCGCTCTATCGTTGTCGGTAGACGGCAGCCCCACCGTTCGGCGCAGCTAACAAAAAACTTCGCAATCGGCGGGGCGGAATCCTTCAGGCGATGCGCAACGCACGATCGAGCGAGAACGCCCCGGCACCACGGCCGACCAGATACAAAAGCAGCGCGGCCCATGACAGATGCGTCGGCCAAGCGCTCGGGTAAACGAAGATCTGGATCACCAGCGTCATGCCGAGCAGCGCGAGCGCCGAAAGCCGCGTGAACAGGCCGAGCACGAGCAGCGCCGGGAACAGATGCTCCGCGTAGGTCGCCATGTGCGCCGCGATCTCATGCGGAATCAGCGGCACTTTGAATTCATGCTCGAACAGCATGATCGCGCTGTCGTTCACCGTGAGGAACCCGTCGACCTTGGTGCGGCCCGAGTAGAAAAAGATCGCCGCGATGCCCACGCGCGTGGCCAGCGCGAGCAGGTCGTGCGGTACGAGGCGCGTGAGCCAAGCGGCAATGCTGTTCCAGGTGCCGCGCAGGCCACCTTCGGATTCGCCTTGCAATTTCATGGAAGCGGAAGTGGACATGATTTGACTCCTGGTTCAGCGGGGCGAAGATGCCGCCGCAAGGGATGCCGCCGTGAAGGCGCCGGCGGCGAGAAGACGCGCGAACACTGCCGACAAATCCGCATCGGATTGCGCGGCCAAGGCAGCCTCCGCAGCGTGCGCGACCGGCTCGCCCGCCGCGCAGCTATCGAGAAACGCGATGTCGGCCCGCCCTGCTTCGCACCAGACGACAGCGCCGTGCGGCCGCGTGAGCAGCGCGCCTTCGCCCTGCCAGGCGAGCTCCGGTACTTCCTCGCCCACGCCCGCCGGAACACGGTTGCGCGACCAGATCGTGTAGATCGGCTGCTCCTCGAACCAGGCCCAGCGCGCGGCCGGGTGAACTTCAAGCACCAGAGCGCCGAGCTGCTCCGGCGCCATGCGCGCGACCGCGTCGGCCGGCAACAGCTCTTTATCGGCCGCGACGTGCGCCTCGGTCCAGCACCGATCGAGCCGCGCCACATTGGGCAGATAAGGCAACTCGGCTGCCGGCTCGAAGCCTTGCAGGAAGTCAGCGAACGATTCGCCATAGATCACGAGCCGGCTGTCGGTGGGGGGATGCGCCTGCACAAACAGCGCGGCCGCCGCACGAAACCAGTCGGCGCCGACCAGCCTTGCAATGGCCGGAAAGTTGGCTTCGAGCGTGTCGATGCAGCCTTTCATCACGGTGTTGCGATACACCGCGAACGCCGGTTGGGACAGCAGTTTGGCCATTGCCTCATCGCCCTCTCGGCCGCCGCTCGCGCGGCGCCACAAGCCGGCGGCAAACGCACGTTGGAACTGCGCCAGCGGCGTGCTGGCGGACGTGGGCGCGGCGGACATCATGCGGTCTGCTCCTGATGAGAAAGGTTTTGATCGAATCCGCCAGCGCGTGGCGCCAGCACACCGTGCGCTCGCTCGCGCTCGGCCACCAATTCGGCGAAGGCCGGCAGGTTGCCGTCACGCTCGATCAAGGTCGGCCGCGCGCCGATGCGGCGGGTCGTGCGTTGGTACAGCGCCCAGACCGCTGGCGCGATCGGTGCGTCGTGCGAGTCGACCAGCAGCGATTCGCCCAACGTCGGATCGGGCGTGTGGCCGGCCAGATGAATTTCGGTGACCGCGGTGGCCGGAAAGCGATCCAGATACGCCTCGGCCGAGAAGCCAAGGTTCGACGCCGAGACGTGCACGTTGTTCACGTCGAGCAACAGGCCGCAGCCGGTGCGGCGCGCCAGCTCGGAGAGGAAGTCGACCTCGTCCCACTCGTGCGATTCGAACTGCAAATAGTGCGATGGATTTTCGATCGAGATGGTGCGACCAAGCACTTCCTGCGCGCGCTCGATGTTGGCCGCGATGCGCGCAAGCGCCGCGTCGGTGCGGGCGATCGGCAGCAGGTCTGGAAAATAGACGGCGTCGGCCCGCGACCACGCGAGATGCTCGGAGATCAGTGCCGGCTCGATGCGCGCTGCCAGCGCCGCCAGTCGTTTAAGGTGCGCCTCGTCGGGCGCCGCATCTCCGCCAAGCGACAACGACACGCCGTGTAGCGACATCGGATGAACGCTGCGAATCGCCTCCAGCCAGGACAGGCGAGGCCCGCCGTCCACCATGTAGTTTTCCGGGTGAACCTCGAACCACATTCCGCTTGCGCGGCAAGCGAGGGCCGTGTCGTAATGTTCGGGCTTGAGGCCGACGCCAGCGGTCAATGCGATGCTCATTTCAGTAATCCTTGGGTCGTCGCGCAGTTCGCGATGGGGCCAAACCGTTTGGTCACGCAGCGGCCTGCGGATCGGGCTTGGTCCGGCCGCTGGCGCCGCCCCCGGTCAAGGGGAAGGCGAAAGCCGAGGCCGTGGCCGTGGCAGAGCAAAGCCAGGGGAGAGTTTTATTTGCGCCGGATCGCTTGTCGCCCGCACTGCCGGCTCGCGCCAGGCGGGCGACCGTTGCGATCCGGTCGGCGTTCACGTCAGGTTTTTTGCGGCTCGAGCGTGCCCATGCCCTTGGGCGTCTTCATGGTGGTGCACGAACCTGTCGCAACATACTTCCAGGCGTTGCCCTGGTAGTCGACCTTCGAGGTGCCGGCGCAAGTGGTGCCGGGGCCGGCCGCACAGTCGTTCTTGCCGGCTTCGGCGACGCCGTAGCATTTTTCCTTGGTGGCGTCGGCGGCCATGGCCGAAGTAGCGGCCAGCGCGCCGAGGGTCAAAGCAGTGATCGCAAGAGGACGAATGATCGTGTTCATAGGTTGTTTCTCCATTGGGGGTTTGAGATGGCCGCACCGGGAATCGCTGCGGTCGTGGTTATTTCGCGCGGCCGGCCGCTTCGGTTACAGCGCCGCCGCGGCAAGGCAAAATTCGCGGCGAGCCACCGGAACACTCATGCCAATGGCAACCGCCTGTAACCTGAACGGCCGATGACACGAACATTAAAGGACAGCGCGAATCCACCAGCCGGAGCCGAAGCCGTGCTCAAGGAGCTGTTCCTGCGCGCACAAGACGGCGATGCGAAAGCTTACCGCCGCTTCCTCGAGCAGCTCGCCGCGCATCTGCGCGCGTTTCTTGCCAGACGCCTGTTCGGCTGGCCCGATGAAGTGGAAGACCTCGTTCAGGAATGTTTGCTTGCGATGCACAACCAGCGCCACACCTACCAATCCGACCAGCCGCTGACGGCCTGGGTGCATGCGATCGCGCGCTACAAGATGATCGACCTGCTGCGCGCGAAATCCAGCCGCGAAGCGCTGCACGATCCGCTCGATGACGAGCTTGCCGTGTTCGCCGATTGCGCCACCGACGCGCGCGACGCGAAGCGCGACCTTTCGGGCCTGCTCGACACGCTGCCGGATCGGCACCGGCTGCCGATCGTGCACGTGAAGATCGAGGGCCTTACGGTGGCCGAGACGGCGGCGTTGACCGGCATGTCCGAATCGGCCATCAAGATCGGCATTCACCGCGGCCTCAAAGCGCTGGCGGCGCGAATTCGCAAGGCGGCCACATGAGGACCGAAGCACTGATCGAGCTGCTGGCCGGCCGCGTGGCCCCGGTGCCGCGCCACGCCGCGCGGCGTCAGCTCAGGCTGACGCTGGCAGCGGGGTTGCTGCTTTCGTTCGCCATCATGCTGGCGCTGCTCGGCATCCGGCCCGATCTGATGCACGCGGTGGCGGCGCCGATGTTCTGGATCAAGCTATTG
>JBDTRV010000272.1:0-4578 GCA_039931475.1 Burkholderiales bacterium
GGTAGTAGCTGATGAACTGCAGCGCGCCGGCGATCGATTCGATCAGGTCGTCTTGCTTGATGTTCGTGGTCCGCGGCATGGTTGCGCTCCTCGGTGGGTTGGGCGGGTGGGCACGATGTGAAACCGCCCGGGCGCTGCCGCAACTCTAATCCACACGGGGACTCATATTTTGGCAGGTCGCATCGGGCGCTGCGTGAGTGACTACGCTTTCGGCCCTCCAACCGACCAACCAACCAACCAACCAAGCGGTGACCCAGCTTCGGCCGTCTGGTGAGCGCGCCGCCGCCCGAACCACCGCTGATCCGCTCTTTACCAGCGCGGTTTTCGCCTGGCTCTATTTACCCATCGTCTGGCTGGTATTTTTTGCGATCGGCCGTGCATCGCATGACGGCGCGGCCGCATGGCTTTTTGCTCCGGTGATATTGCCGATCGGAATTTCCTTTTTCACTTTCACGCAAATCGCCTTTCTTGCAGATTCGTATAAAAAAGGTGTGCGCGAAGTCAAGTTCGCGCATTACGGCGTGTTCGTCACCTATTTTCCGCACCTGATCGCCGGCCCGGTGCTGCATCACGCGCAGATGATGCCGCAGTTCAGGCTCGGCAAAACCTATGCGATCGACGGCGGCCGCTTCGCGGCGGGCCTTGCGATCTTCGCGATCGGCCTGTTGAAGAAAGTCGTCCTCGCCGACGGAGTTTCGCCCTATGCGGATGCGGTGTTCAACCCGGCCGACGCGGGTCACGCGGTCGATTTCGCCGAAGCCTGGCTCGGCGCGATGGCCTACACGTTCCAGCTCTACTTCGAGTTTTCCGGCTAATTGGACATGGCGATCGGCCTGTCGTGGATGTTCAACGTCCGCTTGCCGTTCAATTTCAATTCGCCGTACCGGGCCGCCAACGTCAGCGATTTTTGGCGGCGTTGCTCGGTTCCGAGTTGCTGCTGCGCCTGTTGCCGGTGTCGACGGCAACCCAGAACGGCTACTACATCGATCCGCTGATCGGCACGGTGCCGCCGCAGCACCAGTGGCAGGTGGCTACCGGCTGGGATCTGCGCAATGCGCGGAGCCTGCGTGCCAACAACTTCGGGTTCGTGGCGGACCAGGATTTCAAACCCGACGCCAGCGCGGTTGCCTTGATCGGCGACAGCTTCGTTGAAGCCTCGATGCTGGATCCCCGCGACCGGCCCGCGGCGCAGTTGGAGCGCGCGCTGGCATCGTCCCGGCCGGTTTATGCGATGGGGGCGCCCGGCACCGCGCTGCTCGACTATGCGGAGCGCATTCGCTTTGCCCACGAAAAGTGGGGAGTGCGGGACTTCGTGATCCTGATGGAGCGTTTCGACGTGCGACAGTCGTTTTGCGGCTCCGGCAACATTTCCGGCCCTTGCGTCGAGCGCGGGACGCTGGCGCCGAGCGAGCAGTTACAGGCGCCGCCCGGACCTCTCAAGCGGGTGCTGCGGCATTCGGCCCTCGCCCAATACGTGTTCAGGCAAATCAAGCTGGATCCAGCCCGACTGTGGAGCCAAATTGTGAATCAGGCGCGGCCGGAAACGGGGCCGAAGCCGCCGGCAACAACCGGTCAGCCCGCCGCCGTTTCCGACGAAACGCTGCGCGCCCTGGCCTTTGTGACCGACACGTTCTTCAAGCGCATCGAGCCCTATCGCACCGGCAAGCTCGTGGTCGTTCTGGACAGCGATCGGAGCCGGATCTACCGGGGCGATGACACCGCCGATGCCGCCCGCCGGCAGTTCATCGAAAAAGCCCGAGCCGCCGGCGCGCTCGTGATCGACACCGAGCCGCTGTTTCGTGAGCAGATGACCCGCTCCGAGCTGAAGCTGGACGTCGGCCCGTACGATACGCACTTGAACCCACTGGGCCTTCGCATCGCAATGACGGCGGCGGCGCGCGCGTTGATGGCCCAGTAGCTCCGCGGCTGCATCGGCCCGCGGGCGGCTATGCTTCTCGAATCAAGGAGACTGGCGATGACCATCCGCACCGAACGCGATACCTTCGGCCCCATCGAGGTGCCGGCCAACAAACTCTGGGGCGCGCAGACACAGCGCTCGCTGCAAAACTTCGACATCTCGGGCGAGCGCCAACCGCGCGAGATCATCCTCGCGCTGGCGCAGGTCAAGCGCGCGTCGGCGGCCGTCAATCACCAGCTCGGCCTGCTCGACAAACCGAAGTCGCAGGCCATCATCGACGCGGCCGACGAAGTGATCGTCGGCGGCCACGTCGATGAATTTCCGCTCGTGGTCTGGCAGACCGGCTCCGGCACCCAGAGCAACATGAACGTGAACGAGGTGCTTGCCAATCGCGCGAGCGAACTGCTCGGCGGAGAACGCGGCGAGGCGCGCAAGATTCATCCGAACGACGACGTCAACAAGAGTCAGTCGAGCAACGACGTGTTTCCGACCGCGATGCACGTCGCGGCGACGATCGCGATTCACAAACGCCTGCTTCCAGCCCTCGCAACGCTTCGCGAAACCTTGGCGGGCAAGGCGATGGAGTTCGATTCGATCGTCAAGATCGGCCGCACCCATTTGCAGGATGCGACGCCGCTTACTCTTGGCCAGGAGTTCTCGGGTTACGTGGCGCAGCTCGACCACGGCAAGCGGCACATCGAAGCGGCGCTGCCGCATTTGTACGAACTGGCGCTCGGCGGCACCGCGGTCGGCACCGGCCTCAACGCGCCCAAGGGCTATGCGAAGGCGGTCGCGGATGAGCTCGCGAAGCTGACCGGCCTGCCGCTCGTGACCGCGCCCAACAAGTTCGAGGCGCTTGCATCATGCGACGCATTGGTGAATGCGCATGGCGCGCTCAAGACCTTGGCCGCGAGCCTCATGAAGATCGCCAACGACGTGCGCTGGCTGGCCAGCGGGCCGAGAAGCGGCATCGGCGAACTCTCGATCCCCGAGAACGAACCGGGTTCCTCGATCATGCCCGGCAAGGTCAATCCGACGCAGAGCGAAGCGCTCACGATGCTGTGCTGCCAGGTGTTCGGCAACGACGTCGCCATCAACTTCGGCGGCGCGTCGGGTAACTTCGAGCTCAACGTGTTCCGCCCGATGATCGCGCACAACTTTTTGCAAAGCGTGCGGCTGCTGGCTGACGGCATGAAGAGCTTCAATGACAACTGCGCCGTGGGCATCGAGGCGAACCGCGAGCGCATCGCCGACCTGGTGCAACGCTCGTTGATGCTTGTGACGGCGCTGAACACCCACATCGGCTATGACAAGTCCGCGCAGATCGCGAAGAAGGCGCACAAGGAAGGCACGAGCCTGCGCGAGGCGGCGGTGGCGTCGGGGCACGTCACGGGCGAGCAGTTCGATCAGTGGGTGCGGCCGGAGGACATGGTGGGGCGCAGCGCCTGACGTTCCGTTGGGCGAACAGCGTGGCCGCGGCACCCGTGCGCCGTGCGCGTGCGCCCGTTCATGCCTCATTGGCGCCGCGCTCGCGATCGTCGTCGATCTGGCCGCATCGCCCGCTCAGCTCATACCGCTCGAAGAGGAGTTCGAGGTACTGGCCGAGGCGCTGTTCATCGGCGCGCTGTTGGCGATACCGCCACGCACCGAGCCTTGAGGCGGCGCGCCCCTGCCACGGCGGCTGCATTCTTGCGCAAGACAGCACGCCAGGCCGGGTTCACGGACGACGCCGGCCGAGGCGATCGAACTGCTCGCGCTACCCTTGACGGCCCATCGCGCGCAACCACCCGCATCGCGCGCCACCGCGTCCCACCGCGCGACCCATGCGGGGGAGCCCCTCGATGGGTGACCGGCCGCATCTCATTCACCCGCACTGCCTGCCAAATCCCTCCATGCCCAGACCAGTCGCTTCGATCAACCGATGGGCGATCGTGATCGCCGTTGTATTTTTCGCGCTGATGGCGTTGCGCTTCTCCGCTGGCAAGGTCAGGGACGCCACGCGGAAGGCGCTCGAGAGTTCAAGCGCGTATCAGGCCGCTTGCGAAGGCTCGCCATTGCGCACGCTCGAAGCGCGCAATCAGGCGATGGAAGACGGCTATGAGATCAATCGGCGCTTCGACTGCGTCGATAAAGCGTCGTTTTCGGCCGTCGCCAACAACAAGGCGAGGTGGCAGGCGGCCAACACACCCGAGGCAAAGGCCAAGGTCGCGGCAGAGCGCGCCCAGGGAAAACTGGAGCAGGAGCAGCAGGCGCTGGCTGCGGCGGTGGCTTCATTCACCCGCAAGTCGGAGCCGCCGGCGCCCCCCGCCGCGCTGCGCCCGGTCGAAATCAACACCGCGAGCGAGGCCGAACTGGCCGAAGTGATCGGCATCGGCGCCGACACCGCCGCCGACATCATGAGGCAGCGCAACCAGCGTCGGTTCCAGAATTGGCCCGACCTGGTGCATCGGGTTGTCCGCATGAGCGCGGCAAGAAGCGTCTTTTACGCATCGGTTGGCGGCCTGACCGTCGATGGGGCGCATTTGACGGGCGCGCCCGCCGATCCAGTTTTCGCCGCGCGGGTCAAGGCGGGCGAAACCAAGCGCGATGCGCGCATCACCCTGCCCATTCAGGTGCATTCCCCATAACTCTCGCTGCCGGTGAACCACCAGCGCCCCGCG
>JBDTRV010000273.1:0-4571 GCA_039931475.1 Burkholderiales bacterium
TGCACGCCTACGCCAAGACCTTTTTCAACGAATCGGTGCCCACGCCCTGGGGCTCGGCGATGAACTTCGACGGCCCACAAAACCGCACCGTGCGCGACTTCTTCATCCACAACGCGCTGTACTGGATCGAGGAATTCCACATGGACGGCCTGCGCTGCGACGCGGTGCATGCAATGCACGACAAGACCGAGCCGCACTTCATCGACGAACTGGATCAGGCCGTGCGGGCCGGACCGGGGCGCGAACGCCACGTCCATATCATTCTGGAAAACGACGTGAACGACGCGGCGCGCCTCGTGCGCGACGACGCGGGCAAGCCGCTGCTCGCCGATGCGCAGTGGAACGACGACGTGCATCACGCGCTGCACGTGCTCGTGACCGGCGAGGTCGACGGCTATTACCTTGATTTCGCCACCGAGCCACTCAAGCAATTCGGCCGCGCGCTGGCCGAAGGCTTCGCCTACCAGGGCGATCACTCGGCGTGCCGAAACGGCATGCCGCACGGCTCGCCTTCGGCGCACCTTCCGCCGCTCGCGTTCGTGAATGCGACGCAGACGCACGACCAGGTCGGCAACCGCGCGTTCGGCGATCGGATCGCGGCGCAGGCAGCCGAGGTCGGCCATCAGGATGCACTGCGCGCGGCCATTGCCTGCGTGTTGCTGGCCCCCGCGCCGCCGATGTTGTTCATGGGCGAGGAATGGGCCGCGAGCACTCCGTTCCTCTACTTCTGTGCCTTCGGCGGCGACCTTGCCAAGGCGGTGACGGACGGCCGGCGCTCCGAGTTCGGCCGGTTCAAGCGTTTTTCCGACCCGGCGGTGCGCGACCGGATTCCCGATCCGAACGCCGAGCAGACATTCCTCGATTCGAAGCTCATCTGGAGCGAGCGCAGCCAGGAACCGCACGCGGCCTGGCTTGCGCTTTACACCGAACTTCTGAAGGCGCGCCGCGAGTCGCTTATGCCGCTGCTTCCCGGCGCGAAAAGCGGCAAGTATTCGGTGTCGGCTGAAGGAACGCTACGAATCGAATGGCCGCTTGCGAACGGCCGGCGTTGGCACATGCTCGCGCAACTGGCTGACAAACCGGGCGCCGAACAACAAGGAACCGCCTTGCCCGGTGAGGTGGTGTATCGCAGCCACGAAGCTGGCGAAAACCTCGCGCCATGGTCCGTCCTCGTGACGCTGGAGGCACCATGAGCAGCCCCCGCCCGGCCGAGGCCGTGATCCCGCGCGCCACCTATCGCGTGCAACTGCACAGCGAATTCCGCTTCGAGGACGCCACCGCGCTGGTGCCCTACTGGGCCGATCTCGGCATCAGCCACCTGTACATCTCGCCCCCGTTACGCGCGCGGCCCGGCAGCCAGCACGGCTACGACGTGGTGGCGCACAACGAGTTGAACCCCGAACTCGGCACGCGCGAAGACTTCGACCGAATGATCGAGGCGCTGCACCGGCATGAAATGGGCCTGCTCGTGGACATCGTGCCGAACCACATGGGCGTGCTCGGCGGCGACAACGCCTGGTGGCTCGACGTGCTCGAGAACGGCGCGGCGGCCGAACACGCCGAATACTTCGACATCGACTGGTCCTCGGCCGACCCGGCGCTGACCGGCAGGGTGCTGCTGCCGATCCTGGGCGACCAGTACGGCATCGTGCTCGAACGCGGTGAACTCAAGCTCGGCTTCGAGGCTGACGAAGGCCGCTTCACGCTATCGTATTACGAGCATCGTCTGCCCATTGACCCTGCGCGTTACGGCGATTTGTTGCGAAGAGCGGCACGCGGATTCGATGCGAAGACAGGCGGGCAAAATCGACAAGCACTGGAGCATTTGGCCGAAGCTTTCGACCGCCTGCCGGCGCACGACACGGAAGATTCGGCAGCGCAAAAGCGCCGCCAGACCGAGCAGCCCGAACTCAAGGCGCGACTGGCCGAAGCGGCGCGCGCCAATCCTGCGCTCAAGACCGCCATTGAAAAAGCCACCGAATCGATCAACGGCCGCCAGGGCGACCGGACCAGTTTCGATGCGCTCGACACCTTGATCAATGCGCAGCCCTATCGACTGGCCCAATGGCGGGTAGCGGGCGACCAGATCAACTACCGGCGCTTCTTCGACATCAACGATCTCGCCGCCTTGAGCATGGAGCGCAGCGAGGTGTTCGAAGACACGCACCGGCTGATCCTCGAGCTGGCTGCCAGCGGTGCGATCGACGGATTGCGCATCGACCACCCCGACGGCCTGGCCGATCCGGCCGCCTACTTCGAGCAGCTGCAGCGGCGCTATGCGGAAGTGGCCGGCCTGCCGGCGCCGCCGCCACCGAGCGACGGCAAAGCCGAAAAGCTGCCCCTCTACGTCGTGGTCGAAAAAATCGTCGCACCCCACGAGGAGGTGCCGCGCAGTTGGGCCGTGCACGGCACCACCGGCTACCGCTTCGCCAACGTGATCAACGGCCTGATGATCGACGGCAATGCCAAGGCGCGCCTCGACCGCGCCTGGCGAGTGTTCGTAAAAGACGACGCGGAGGATTTCGAGGAGCTGTCCTGGCACTGCCGCCACATCGTGATGGAAAGCTCGCTCGCTGGCGAACTCTCAGTGCTTTCCAACGCGCTGCTGCGGCTGGCCCGCGGCGACCGCCGCACCCGCGACTTCACCTTGAACTCGCTGCGCCGCGCGCTGGCCGAAGTGGTGGCGTCGTTTCCGGTCTACCGCACCTACATCATCGACAAAGCCAGCGCGCAGGACCGCAAGTTCATCGACTGGGCGATCGGTAGCGCGCGCCGGCACGCGGTGGGCGAAGATCCCAGCGTGTTCGACTTCCTGCGCCGCGTCATGCTCGGCCGCCCGCTGCCCGGCGCACCAGCGGGCCTTGCCGACCGCTACCGCGTGTTCGCGCGGCGCATCCAGCAATACACCGCGCCGGTGGCGGCCAAGGGCATCGAAGACACCGCTCTGTATCGGCATCAGCGGCTGATCTCGGTCAACGACGTGGGCGGAGAGCCCGACAGCTTCGGCATGTCGATCGCTGCCTTCCACGCCGCCAGCCGGGACCGCGCACAGAACTGGCCGCACACGATGCTGGCCACGTCCACGCACGACGCCAAGCGCTCGGAAGACGTGCGCGCGCGCATCGACGTCATCAGCGAGTTGCCGGCCGCCTGGCGCCTGACAGTGAAGCGCTGGGCGCGCATGAACCGGCGCCACAAGCGCACCGTGGCAGGCAACTCGGCGCCGTCCCGCAACGACGAATACCTGCTGTATCAGATGCTCGTGGGTAGCCTGCCGAACGGCCCGCTCGGCGACGAAGAGCTTACCGAATATGCCGACCGGATCGAAGCGGCAATGCTCAAATCGGCGCGCGAATCCAAACTCGTCACAAGCTGGATCAACCCGAACGCGCCCTATGAGGCGGCGCTTTCGCATTTCATCCACGAACTACTCGCGGCCCGGGAAAACAACCTGTTCCTCGAAGATCTGCAGGTCAATGGTGCCGTGTTCGCGTGGTACGGCGCGCTCAACAGCATCACCATTGCAACCTTCAAGGCGCTGTCGCCGGGCGTGCCCGATTTCTATCAGGGCTGCGAGGCGATCGAGCTGGCGCTGGTCGATCCGGACAACCGGCGGCCGGTCGACTACGCCCGGCGCCGCGAGTTGCTGGCCAAGGCGCACGACCTGGCCGCCCGGCCCGATCGATCGGACGAACTGCACGAATGGCTGCAACACGCTCCGGATGGCCGCGCCAAGTTCTACGCCACCTCATGTGCGCTGAGGCTGCGCCGCGAGCACGGCGACGCGCTGCGCGATGCCGACTACATTCCGCTCGAGGTGGAAGGCGAGCGCGCAAGCAACGTCGTCGCGTTCGCGCGGCACGACGGCAAGCAATGGGTGATCGTGGTGGGCGGGCGGCTCTATGCGGGCCTCGGCCTCGAAGTCGGCGAACTGCCGATCGGCAAGATCTGGGGCGACACGGTGATTAACCTGCCGCAGTTGGGCGATGAGCCTTTTACCTTCTCGCTCACCGACGCGATCAGCGGGCAAACGCTGCAACCGCAAGACGGCAAGCTCGCGGTATCGAAGGTGCTGAAGGATTTCCCCGTCGCGACCTTGACGGCGTTGCCTCCTTGAGTGACGATTCTGGGTCGAAATTTCGATAAAAAGAGCCTTCTCCGCTCGTCCACTAAGCGTTTGTAGCTATTGGATCAATAGCATCGGGTCTTGTTTGTCGAAACTGCCGAAGGAGCTGACCGCCGCCTTCACACGTGCGAACCAAGGCGGCGCGCAAGGAACCACCATTGCCGACCCAGCCCAAGCTTTTCCGGCTGCTTGAGCGTCACGGGGTCGTCTCAGAATTCGGAGAATAAACCACGCTAAGCCGGTTGCTGCGGTCGTAACGGCCTGAATTTGCGCGCGCCGATCTTGGTGCTGGTGACGCGGCCCCGCGTTCGTCGGATCGCCCGTTCGCCGGGTCTTCGAAAATCTCCCGATACAGGTCTTCGCCGTAGCTCGTTTCGAGCGGTTCGGCCTCGACCAGGCGGAAGGTTCGCGTGCCGTCGGCTTGCCTATCGGCGCGCAGAAACAG
>JBDTRV010000274.1:0-4570 GCA_039931475.1 Burkholderiales bacterium
CCGGCGCAGCCCGACAGCAGGCCGGCGAGCGAACCGCGCAGCACGAGCCACAGCGTTGCCACCGCAAAGACGCCGCAGGATCGCGCGAGCCGCCCCCGCGCCGCAAGCCCATGCGCGGCGCGACAGTTTGTTGCACCCATGGATCGATTCATCGCATCAAGCCTCCGCACCCGCCGGCCGCGACGACAGGAACCGCGACAAGCGCCGGAACGCGGTGCGCAGGAATTTGACGAGCCACCAGGTCACGAACCACATCGCGATCACGACCACGACCAGCAGCACGCCGAACACCAGCGGATGCGTGGCCGCGAGCCACACCGCGCCGACCGATACGCCGTCTTCCACGAGGCTCGCTCCAATGTTGGTAAATGGCTCGGGCGATGCGTTGATCGCCGCGCGGGTCGTGGTCTTGGCGGCTTGGCTGGTGGCAGCCAACGTGCCGCCGAGCAGCGCTGCAAGCAGAGTCATCGTGCCGTTGTCAGCGCCGAAGAAGACGGCTGCCGCGAGCGCCGCACCGGCCGGCACGCGGATCACGCTGTGCATCAGGTCCCAGAGCGAATCGAAGCCGGGAATCTTGTCGGCGAAGAACTCCATGAACAGCATGAAGCCGCTCACCGTGAGCACCGCTGGGTGTTGCAGCACCTGCAAGCCCTGCGGCAGCACCACGTAGCCGGACATGCCCATCATGCCGACCAGAAACACCACCGCGTAAAGCCGAAAGCCGCTGGCCCAACCAAGCGCCGCGGCCAATGCGAGCAGGCTCGGCATGTCCATCTTGCCGGCGGCGTTCGCGACGCCGGCGGCGAAGTCCGCGTCCGGGTGCAGGCCGATCGAATGCAGCCATTGGACGATGTCGAGCCAGAACGTTTCCACGCTGCTATTTTGCGGGTGCTTGCGGGAAGGCGCCTAGTTCGTGAGCCACGCCGGCTTGCGCTTTTGCAAAAACGCCTGCACGCCTTCGCGCCCCTCTTCGCTCGCGCGAATGTCGGCGATGCCGGCCACGGTCATGTCGATCAGTTTCTCGTCGATCTCGCGTTCTGCCACGTCGTGCAGCAGCTCCTTGCAGACCTTGAGCGCGTTCGGGCTCATGCCGGAAAGTGCCTTCGTCAGTTCATCGACCTTTGCGTCGAGCGCATCGGCCGCGACCACTTCGTGCACGAAGCCGATGCGCAGCGCCTCGGCGGCGGTGAAGCGCTCGGCCGTCAGAAAGTAGCGGTGCGCGGCGCGCGGGCCCATCGCGCGGATCACGTAGGGGCTGATCGTCGCCGGCGCCAGGCCGATGCGCACTTCGCTCACGCAAAAACCGGCGTTATCGGACGCGACCGCGATGTCGCACGTAGAGACCAGGCCGAGCCCGCCCGCATAAACGTCGCCCTGAATCCGCGCGACCGTCGGTTTCGGGCATTCGTAGATCGTGCGCAGCATCGCGGCGAGTTTGGCCGCGTCGGCGACGTTCTCGTCACGCGAATAGTCGGCCATGCGCTTCATCCAGTTCAGGTCGGCCCCCGCGCAAAAAGCCGAGCCGTTGGCCGCCAGCACGATGCAGCGCGCGTCATCTCGCGCGCCGACCTCGGTGAAGGCGCGGGTCAGCTCGGCGATCACCTGGTCGTCGAATGCGTTGCGCACGTCCGGGCGGTTCAGGGTGATGCGGCCAACGCGGCCGTCGATCGAGATTTGCAGGGATTTGAAGTCGGTGGCGTTCATGCAGTTCCTTTCAACAGCCCTTCGACCATCTGGCGCAAGCCGGGCAGGTCGTTCTGGATGGTTCTCCAAACGATCCGGAGATCCACCTTGAAGTATCCGTGCGCGAGAGCGTTGCGCATCTCGTACGCAATCGCCAGCGGCAGTTGTGGATGCGCAGCCGCAAAGTCGGCGTCGTGGCGCTCGATGTTGCGGCAGGCCTCGCCGATGATCTCGAGATTTCGGAGAACTGCGTCTTGAACGAGCTCACTGCGCAGGAACTCCGCTTCATCGAGTCCGCCCGCGTAGCGTCGGATTCGTTCGATGGCTTGCTCAATGTGAGCGAGATAGTCCGGCACGCGTCGCGGATCACCCTTCATACGGAGATCGCCTCGGCAAGCACGAGTTCGCGAAACTTGTCGGGCAAGCCGTTCGGCGTGAGCACGTCCACCGGCACGCCGAGCAGCGCGCGCAGCTCCAGGCGAATAGCGCCAATGTCGAAAAGCGTGGTCTCCGGAGTCGGGTCGACGAGTATGTCCAGATCGCTTTCTTCAGTGTCGAGTCCGTGGGCGACGGACCCAAACACGCGCGGGTTGTTGGCTCGGTGCTGCTCCACCACCCTACGAATGGCGGCTCGATGCAGGTGCAGCGCCTGCGATGGCTTTAGAGGCCCAGGCCGAACGGACAGTGCCGCCTGACTTTCAGCGGCTCGATCAACCGCTATGTGATGCCTGTCGGTCATTTGCTTCTCGCTTCCTGTTGCAGCAGATAAACCCAGTCGAGTTCTGGCGCGGGTTTGCCCATGGCGGTCAGTGCGGCGGTGATCTGGCCGCGGTGGTGGGTGCCGTGGTTGAACACGTGGCCGAGCGTCGGTGCAAACGGAATGCGCACCGCCTCGCCGTTGTTGCGCGTGTAGGCCAGGTCGCCGTCCCAGCGCGCAGAGTCGATCGTCGACAGCCAGCCGCTCCAGCGTTGGGTGGCCAGCAGCAACGCCTTGCACAACTCGTCGCGGCCCTCGTGCAACTCGGTATCGAGCGCGATGGGTCGCGAATGGTTCTCGGCGACGCGGCCCCACCAGATGTTCTCCGCGACCAGCAGGTGGTTGAGCGTGCGATGGATCGAGCCGAAGAATAGGCGGCGCTCCGCGCGCCACTCGGTGTCGAGGAGCAGCGCCAGATGACGATCGAGCAACTGGCGTGTCGCCCAGGCATGGTAGTGGGCGAGGCCCTGAAAATAGTCGGCGAGCTGCATCGTCTGGCCCTTCAATAACGCTTGGCGACCTCTTCCAGCATGACCTCCGTGGCGCCGCCGCCGATGGCCAGCACCCGAGCATCGCGCCAGAGCCGCTCGATCGCGGTCTCGCGGATGTAGCCCATGCCGCCGTGAAACTGCTGGCAGGTCTGCACCACCTCGTTGACGAGTTCGCCCGTGAGGGCCTTGAGCATCGACACTTCCTGCACGATGTCGCGGCCCTGATCAACGACCCAGGCGCATTGGTACATGAACGCGCGCGCGGCGCGGGTTTTTGCGTCGAGCATCGCGAGGCGCTGGCGGATGGTTTGTTTGTCCCACAGGGTTTCGCCAAACGCCTGGCGCTGACGCACGTAAACCAGCGTGAGTTCCAGCGCGCGGGTGCAGTGGCCAATTGCCATCGCCGCGAGCGCGATGCGCTCGGTCTGGAAATTCTTCATCACCGAATAGAAGCCCTTGCCCTCCTCGCCGAGCAGGTTGCCGGCCGGGATGCGCACGTTGTCCAGGATCAGCTCGGCCGTGTCGGACGACAGCCAGCCGGTTTTCTTCAGCGCCCGGCCCACGCTGAATCCCGGCGTACCTTTCTCGACGATGAACATGCTCATGTCATGCCGCGCCGTACCGGTCTTGGCCGCGATGAAATACAGGTCGGCATGAACGCCGTTGGTGATGAACATCTTGGTGCCGTTCAAGACCCATTCATCGCCATTGCGCTTCGCTGTCGTGCGGATGCCCGCCACGTCCGACCCCGCACCCGGCTCGGTGATACCAACCGCGCAGATCGTCTCGCCGGCCGTGACCTTCGGCATGTAGCGCGCCTTCTGCTCAGGGGTGCCCGCGTGATGCAGATGCGGCCCGGCCATGTCGGTGTGGACCAGCACGGTGATGATGAAGCCCCCGAACGTCGATTGCGACAGCGCTTCGGCGAACACGAGGTTCGTCATCGCGTCTGCGTCGCCGCCGCCGTATTCGCCTTCGAACGCGATGCCGAGCAACCCGGCCTGCCCCATGCGCCGCAGCACGTCGCGCGGCACATGGCCCTGCTCTTCCCACGCAGCGCCATGCGGCTCGACTTCGCGCGCGATGAAACGCGCGACCTGATCGCGCAGCAGGTCGTGCTCGGGGGTGGTGTAGATGTTGTTCATGAGTTGACGAGCGAAGTTGTCGGCTTCACTTGTACCCATTTCTTTAGGCTTTCACTGCCGCTCGATCAGGACTTATAGCTGTCACATCCTGAACACACCGAACTTCGGCTCCCCAATCGGCGCATTCCGCGCAGCCGCCAGCCCCAACGCCAGCACGCGCCGCGTATCGGCCGGGTCGATCACCCCGTCGTCCCACAGCCGCGCGCTCGAATAATACGGATGCGACTGGTGCGCGAACTGATCGAGCACCGGCTGCTTGAACGCGGCTTCTTCCTCGGCGCTCCAGGTGCCGCCACGCGCTTCGATACCATCGCGCTTGACGGTGGCGAGAACACCCGCCGCCTGCTCGCCGCCCATCACGCAGATGCGCGCGTTCGGCCACATCCACAGAAAGCGCGGGCTGTAGGCGCGGCCGCACATGCCGTAGTTGCCCGCGCCGTAGCTGCCGCCGATGATCACGGTGAACTTCGGCACCTGCGCGGTCGCGACGGCCG